>JAYELX010000497.1:0-3093 GCA_034717875.1 Chloroflexota bacterium
CAATCGATAAGGGCAAGATATTCCTCCGCTAGCGGCCACCAGACGTAGATAATCAGGAAAACCACCAGCAAAAACGCACTAATCAAATAGTAGCTGGAGCGTGACCAGCCCATCAAGTCGGCGTAACGGCGGAAAAGCGAAAGCTTCTTGTGCGATGCAGGCGATGTCATGGCAACATTTTACTCGTCCCTGTTATAATCTTCAAGCGCACAACCTGACACCTGATCACCTAACACCCCAACACCCATGATTCCCATTTCCCTCTCCATTACCGGTTTCCTCTCCTACCGTGACCCCGTTGAAATTGACTTTACTACTTTTGATCTAGCCTGTATAGCTGGGCGCAACGGGGCGGGCAAATCGGCCCTGCTCGACGCCATCACCTGGGCATTGTTTGGGCAGGCCCGGCAGCGGGGAGAAGCCATCATCAACAACCAATCCGACCTGGCCGAAGTGAGCCTGGTATTTCAATACGAGCGCAATGTTTACCGCGTCCAGCGTGCAAACCCGCGCGGGGATACGAGTGTGCTGGAGTTCCAAATTGCTATAAATCAGGGATCAGGGATCAGGGATCAGGGATCAGGGATCAGGGATCAGGGATCAGGGATCAGGGATCAGGAATCAGGGAACGGGGAACAGGGATCAGGGAATGGGGAACAGGTGGCAGGAAACGGAGAGCGGTCTACATCGAAGGATGCAGCGGGCATCAATAACTGGTCACTGAACACTATAACCTGGAAGCCCCTCACCGAGCGCACCATGCGCGACACTCAGGCACGCATCGAAGAAACCCTGCGCCTCGATTACGAAACCTTCGTCAACGCGGCATTTTTCCTTCAGGGCAAAGCCGACCAGTTCACCCAACAGCGACCGGGCGACCGCAAACGAATTCTCGCTAACATCCTCGGCCTCGAAATTTGGGAAACCTACCGCAAACGCACGGTCGATGGCCGCAAAACCATCGAGTCCGAAATCAACACGCTGGATGGCCGCCTCTCCGAAATTCACACCGAACTGAGCGAAGAACGCGCCCGCAAAAAACGTCTCCAAGAATTGGAATCCGATCTTGAACGACTGGCCGAGACCAAAACTGCTCAGGCAGATGCTTTGGAACAAATCAAAAAAACGATTGCCCTTTTGGATGAACAGCGCAAAATGGCAGCATCTCTGGCACAAAGGTTAGATGCGTTAAAAAAGCGGATGAGCGAACTAGAATTGAGGCTGGGGGCGCGTGAAAACGAGCAAAAATCCTATTCCCAACAGATAGCCCGCGCCGACGAAATCGAAGCTGCCTACGCTCAATGGCAGCAGTTGCGCGACGAACTATCCCGCTGGGACGAGATCGCCGAGCAATTCCGCGAGCAAGAAAAACGCCGCCGGAATCCGCTCACCACCATCGAGGCAGATCGTGCTCGTCTCACTCAGGAGTTGGAAAATCTCGAAGAGCGAGAATCAGGAATCAGGAAGCAAGAAACAGGAATCGGTGAGCGGAAATCTCAAATATCAAATATAAGCTCTCGAATCTCAGTACTTGAATCTAGGCTCGCAGAGCGGAAATCTCTGGAAACAGAGTTGGACAGCGGGCGTGAACGCCTTGCCAACGCCAAAGCCGAAAACCCGCGCCTCAAGGCCGAGATGGATGAGCTTAAGGCCCGCATCGACCAATTGGCTAGGGCCGATGATGATGTTTCCGTGTGCCCGTTGTGCGAGCAGTCTCTCAGCCCCGACGAACGCAAACGGCTCGTCGACGAGCTCAACACCGATGGAACCGAAATGGGCGACAAGTATCGCGCCAATCGCAAACTGCTGGCCGAAGCTGATGAATTGGTCACGCAACTTCAATCCCGAATCGCCGATCTCGAATCCGTAGACGATGAGGTGCGAGAGCGCAGGCGCAAGTACGACCAACTCGCGGCTCAATCGAAGCAAATAGAGGCTCTCCAGGCCGAATGGAAAGTAAATGGCGCGCCGCGCATGGCCGAAATTGAGCAAGCTCTCGCAGATGAAAATTTCGCTGCCGAAGCGCGCACTGAACTGGCTCAGATTGATGCCGAATTAAAAAAGATTGGCTACGATGCCGCCACCCATGACGACGTCCGCCGCGCCGAGGTGGAAGGCCGCGCCGCTGATGATGTGCATAGAAGTTTGGGCCAGGCAAAAGCGGCCCTGGACCCGCTGGAACGCGAAATCGAATCGCTCAACGATGAGGTCTCCTCGCTTCGGGAGCAGATCCAAAATCTGGGCGCTGACCACACCGCAGCCACATCCGCCCTTGCGGCTGCCGAAGAGTCCGCCCCCGACCTGCGTCAGGCCCAGCGTGATTTGCTCGATTTGCAGGAAAACGAGAATCGGCTGCGCATGGAGGTCGGCGCGGCGCGGCAAAAGGTGCTGGTTCTCGGCGATTTGAAGCAGCGGCGCAAATCGCTGGATTCCGAACGCGAGAGCCTGGCAAAGAAAGCGGGGCAATACAAGCAACTGGAAAAAGCGTTCGGCAAAGACGGCGTGCCCGCGCTGCTGATCGAGCAAGCTTTGCCGCAGATCGAAGCGCGCACCAACGAGATTTTAGACCGCCTCAGCGGGGGGGATATGTCCGTCCGTTTCGAAACCCAGCGGGAATTAAAAACCCGTGATGCCCTCAAGGAGACTCTCGACATTCAGATCAGCGACAGCGCGGGGGCCCGCGATTATGAGATGTACAGCGGGGGCGAGGCTTTCCGCATCAACTTCGCCATCCGACTGGCTCTCTCCGAGATGCTGGCTCAACGCGCTGGGGCGCGCTTGCAAACCCTGATCATCGACGAAGGATTCGGCAGTCAGGATGAGGTTGGCCGTCAACGTTTGATCGAAGCGATTAACTTGATCAAGTCTGACTTTGCCAAGATTTTAGTAATTACCCACATTGATTCATTAAAGGATGTTTTTCCCACGCGCATCGAGGTGGTGAAAACGGAGAGGGGCAGTGTGGTAAGGGTGGTTTGAGAATTTAACGCAGAGTCGCAAAGAGGCAGAGACGCAGAGAAAAACAAAAAAACTGGGACTGTTCAGCTCCCCGGTGAAATGGGACGCGGATTGAGTGGATGCTACTGGTGACAT
>JAYELX010000497.1:3193-8769 GCA_034717875.1 Chloroflexota bacterium
AAGGGTGGTTTGAGAATTTAACGCAGAGTCGCAAAGAGGCAGAGACGCAGAGAAAAACAAAAAAACTGGGACTGTTCAGCTCCCCGGTGAAATGGGACGCGGATTGAGTGGATGCTACTGGTGACATTGCTCCGCGGTGCTTCTGGTGACATCGCTCCGCGGTACTTTGTGCTACTGGTGACATCGCTTCGCGTAGCACACCTGTAGTTGCCCGCGGTGTCACCGTGGTTGTGACGCTCCTGCGTCAAGGGGGGGACGCGGAGCGTCTTTGCGTGCGTTCCACCGCGGAAGCGATGGAACGAGATGGCTGCGGGAGCGATGGAACGAGATAAAGGGTGGCTTCCATGGGAATTGGTAGATTGGGTATCGGGCCACTGATTTACTGATCCCTGTTCCCTGATCCACTGATTCGCGGCTGGCGGTATTGATAGCTTGTTGAGTTCATAGCGCATCCATGCTATACTCTATCAATAGAAGCCACGGAGAATTAAGTGAAAATCTACCTCGATGCCTGCTGCCTGAACAGACCGTTTGATGACCAGACGCAAACACGTATCCGTCTCGAATCGGAATCAATTTTATTGATATTGAGACAATTGCACAATCAAGAATGGGAATGGGTAAGCAGCGATGTTATCCCCTATGAGATTTTGCAGACTCCCGATGCTGAACGGCGCGAGCGAGTACGATTAATGGCAAGTTTTGCCCACGAGATCGTTCACGTAGACGAGAATGTGCTTTCGCGAGGAGAAGACATCCAATCACTTGGCTTTGATGCGTACGATGCATTGCATCTAGCTTGTGCGAAAGTTGGCCAAGTAGATGTTTTCCTGACTACGGATGACAACCTGGTGCAGCTTGCCGAGCGTAAGCAAGGCGATTTACAAGTGTATGTTGCCAATCCGTTGGGTTGGTTAGAGAAAATGGCAAAATGAATGTACAACAGATGACATTAAACCAGATCCGCCTGATTGGACTAGAATCGCTGGCATCTGATTTAGGCCCAGTGGGGATGGCGAGGTTCCTGCAGCAATTCGAGACCGGAACGGGGAATTACACGCGCGAGCGGGTAGAATGGCTGCGAGAAAACGATGTAAAGACGCTTGGGGAAAAGATCGTGCGGAAACGACAAGAAGAAGCAACGCGCTTCCTTGCCTTGCGGGCAAGTATCAGGTGACTGGTTGCCTGTTACCCTGATTCCCTGATCCACTGACACACTGATTTACAAAAGGAACCGTGCTGCTTCGGAGCAACGCGGTTTCTTGCTTTGCGGGCAGGTAGTGGGTATCAGGCGACTGACTGCCTGTCTCTGATCCACTGACTCGCCACCCCGCCGACTCGCAGGTGCAACGCACTTGTAAAGTGCAATGCACCTCTGACTCGCTGATTCTCTGACTCGCTGCTTCTGGTGACATCGCTTCGCGTAGCACACCTGCTACTGGTGACATCGCTCCGCGGTGTCACCGTGGTTGTGACGCTCCAGCGTCAAGGGGGGGGACGCGGAGCGTCTTTGCGTGCGTTCCACCGCGGGAGCGATGGAACGAGATGGCTGCGGGAGCGGTGGAACGAGTAGATTCGCTGACTCGCCGACTCGCAGGTGCAACGCACTTGTAAAGTGCAGTGCACCGCTGACCCGCTGATTCGCTGATTCGCTGATTCGCTGATTCGCCCGCGTTGTTGACACGCACCATTCCAGGCGATACAATCATTTGCATGAATTTACTCCGCGACCTCAATCCGCAGCAGCAGCAGGCCGTTGGTGCTGGAACTGGGCCAGTATTGGTTTTGGCCGGGCCTGGTTCTGGTAAAACGCGCGTGCTTACGCAGCGGATCGCTTATTTGATTGGGCATTTAGGTGTGCGCCCTTATCATGTTTTGGCTGTTACTTTCACCAACAAAGCTGCCCGCGAGATGGAAGAGCGCGTGACCGAGTTGTTGGGGCAGCGCACCCATGGCCTCACCCTGGGGACGTTTCACGCCACTTGTGCACGCATTTTGCGTCGTGAAGCTGATTATTTGCCCTTCGACTCGAATTACGTCATTTTCGATTCCGATGACCAATTACGCGTGGTCAAACAAGCCCTCAAAGATTTGGAGATCGACGACAAACAACACCGCCCCCGCAGCATCCACGCAGCGATTTCGCGCGCTAAAAACGAGTTGATTTTCGATGACGATCTCCCCGTCTTAACTTACGGCGACGAGATAGTGAAACGCGTTTATCAACGCTACCAACAAACCCTGCTGGCAAGCAACGCCCTGGATTTCGATGATTTGCTGATGTGGGCGGTTTATCTTTTCGATGAACAGCCCACCGTGCGGAACCGTTATGCCCGCCGCTATGAGTATATTCTGGTGGATGAATTTCAAGATACCAATATGGCTCAGTATTTGCTGCTCAAACATTTTGCCTCTTTCCATGAAAATATCTTTGTCGTCGGCGATGTGGACCAATCGATTTACCGTTGGCGCGGGGCCGATTATCGCAATGTGCTGCGTTTCGAAGAAAATTTTGCCGACGCAGAGGTGATTTTGCTCGAGCAAAACTATCGCTCCACGCAAAACATTCTCAATGCGGCAATGGCCGTGATCAACCGCAACCCTCACAGAAAGAAGAAGAAGCTTTTCACCGAGCGCGGACAGGGGCGGAAAATTACGCTGCGTGAGACTTATGACGACCGTGAAACCGCGGCTTTTGTGGTCAGCAAAATAGCGAAGGATACAAATTCTAATAACGCCCAGCCCGGCGATTTTGCCATCATGTATCGCACCAACGCGCAATCGCGTGTTTTGGAGGAGGCTTTTTTGGCTGCGAATATGCCTTATAAGCTGGTGGGCGCACAAAGATTCTATGGCCGCCGCGAGATAAAAGACGTTATCTCTTATTTGAGGCTGGTTCATAATCCTAAAGACGAAATCAGCTTGATGCGGGCGATCAACACTCCCCGGCGCGGCATTGGCACCAAGACGATTGCATCGCTGCGGACTTATGCTCAGCAGCAGCGGACATCATCAGGGGAAGTGCTTTTGGGTTTCAACAACGCGGCCAACTCCCATGGGAGTCATTTCTCCACGCGCGCGGCGCGGGTGCTGTCTCATTTTGGGAAAATGTTGGGGCATTGGTACGCGCACCGGGACGAGTTATCTCCCCTGAAATTGATGGATTTGATTCTCGACGATGTAAATTATCGCGACTATATTGATGATGATAGCGACGAGGGCAATGACCGCTGGGAAAACGTGACCGAGCTGCGGCGGCTGGCGGGGGAATATGAAGAGCGGCGGTTGGAAGAGTTTTTGGAGAATGTGGCTCTGGTTTCTGACCAGGATACGTTGGACCCAGATACACAGGCCCCAGCATTGATGACGCTGCACGCGGCCAAAGGGTTAGAGTTTCCGGTGGTGTTTATTGTGGGCGTCAATGACCGCACGCTGCCGCATAGCCGCTCGCACGATGATCCCGAGGCCATGCAGGAAGAACGGCGTTTATTTTATGTTGGTATCACCAGGGCCGAAGATGAGCTTTGTTTGCTGCACTCGCTCAATCGTTATAGCTATGGTTATTCGGAACCCGCGATGCCATCGCGTTTTTTGGATGATATTCCGTTGGAGTTGTTGGATGACGCCGTGTCTGGGCGCAATCGAAAACCTTCCCGTTCGTCGATTTTTCGTCCTCAGCAATGGGATGCCCCTTCGACATCGGCGCGCATAATTCAGAAAAATTATAAGGTCGGGATGCGCGTCATGCACCCAGCCTGGGGGCGGGGCGTGGTTCTTTCCAGCAAGCTCGATGATGATGAGGAAATTGTAAAAATCATCTTCGAAGACGATGGTTTCAAACGCGTAGCAGCATCTGTCGCTCCCTTGGAGATTGTGGAGCCCTAATACACTCGGCAGGCGTGCTGCCGGCGAGACTTATCACGCCCGGCGAGACTTATCACGCCCGGCGAGACTTATCACGCCCGGTGCTGAAGCAGCCGGGCTAAATTTGCGAAGGCCTAACGGCCTAATTACAGCCCCAGCGGGGCTTCGCAATATTAGCCGGGAGGTTTAGCTCCCGGCTAGTTGGCGCCCCCGCTTTACCCAGCCCACAAACCAACGTATAATGCCTATGTCCCCCATCCTTGATCGTCATTCCCTTGAAATCATCAGCCGCAGCAGCGAGCAGACGCGGCGCGTGGGCATGCGTTTAGGAGCATTGCTGCAGCCCAGCGACGTGGTTGGGTTAGAGGGTGATCTGGGTTCGGGCAAAACCACATTGGTTCAGGGTATCGCTGCGGGTTGGGGCTCTTTGGACCCCGTTTCCAGCCCGACCTTTGTGTTGGTCAAGGTTTATCGCCATCTCGACAAACAGCGGCTTCATCATTTAGACGCATATCGCCTGAGCAGCCCCGCCGAAGCGATTGACTTGGATTTGGAACGCATGCTGGCGGAAGGGCCTCTAATTATCGAGTGGGCCGACCGCATAAAAAGCGCACTTCCCAAAGAGCATTTATGGGTAAACTTAAAATGGCTGGACGAGACTCAGCGGAACTTCTTGTTTTCTCCCCGCGGAGATCGCTATCAGACTCTGGTGCGTAATTTCCGTGACCGAATTTTTAGAGTGTAAGCATTCAGGTCTCTCTGTTTTCGAACCACAAAGGGAACAAAGGGCACGAAGAAGAAAATCAAGTACATTTTTCCGAATTTTGTGCATGTTTTTAGCTTTACCTTTGTGTACTTCGTGTACGTTGTGATAAACAAGCGACTCTTGAACGGTTACTTTGGAGTTTCATGATGCTATTGGCAATGGATACTTCCACCCGTAAGATTGGTCTGGCCTTGTACGATGGCGTGCGCGTGTGCAGCGAAAGAGTGTGGAGCAGCAAGCGTTACCACACCGTAGAATTAGCCCCTGCGCTTGCCGAGATGCTGGCCAAAGCCGAAATCGAAATTACCGACCTGGACGCGATTGGAGTAGCTACTGGTCCCGGGTCATTTACTGCTTTGAGGATTGGCCTGGCATTAGCGAAGGGATTGGCCCTCAGCCAACACATTGATCTGATGGGAATTCCAACCTTGGACGCCGTAGCCGCTGCCCAACATATCCGCGACACGAAGATGGCCGCGGTGTTGGAGGCTGGACGAGAACGCCTGGCCGTGGGGTGGTACCGCGTTGAAAATGGTAAATGGCAATCCACCGGAGAGCTGGACAACCTGACCCTGGATGAGTTCGCCGACGCTATTAGTGAACCGACGTTTATATGCGGCGAATTGAACGCCAAAGTTCGCCGGCGTCTGGAACGCAAGTATAAAAATGCCCTTCTGGCCTCACCTGCTCAATCTCTGCGGCGCCCGGCTTATTTGGCCGAGTTAGCTTGGGAGCGGTGGCAATCTGGCCGCATTGATGATCCCGCGGCTTTGTCTCCTGTCTACCTGCACCGCGGCGATCCGATTCCGGGATAGCAACCACGAAGGTGGAATTTGCAAATGTCGCCTTTCCCTCACCCTAACCCTCTCCCAGGGGGAGAGGGAATTGTCTTATCCCATCAAGGATGACCTGGCCTTTCTCGTCGAACTTGACCAACCCTGTCACC
>JAYELX010000498.1:0-6293 GCA_034717875.1 Chloroflexota bacterium
AGGGACAGGAAAGCATGGATGGAACCAATCTGGCGGAAGCCCTTGCTGCCGCCAGAGACACAGCCTACAAAGGGGTTGTCCGCCCAGTCGAAGGGACTATTCTCACGGTAGTAAAGGACATGGCCACAGCCGCAAACAAAGCCATTGAAGAAACCCAAAATCTATTCGATATATTGGAGCTAGTCGTCGCTGAAGCGGACGCGTCAGTAGAACGCACGCCCGAACTTTTGGATGTGCTCGCAGAAGCCGGAGTAGTAGACGCTGGAGGTAAAGGTCTTTTCTACATTTTCGAGGGAATGCTGCGTTTCACACAGGGCCTATCCCTGGATACCGCAGAAGCAACAATCAAACCGCTGGCCGCCATCAAACTTGACGATGCTATGCACTCCATCGAACCGGGGCAAGACTACGAGGTAATCGTAGACTTTCAGCCCAATGAACCACTCGAACTCGTAAATTTCTACGCCGATCTCGAGGAAATGGGCACATCCATCCAGATAGGAGAGGGAGACGGCATGTATCGAATGCACATCCACGTCCCCACCGAAAAGCGGTACGAACCAATCGACTATACCATGTCCTTGGGCACAATCACCAAAGTTTATATCGAAAATTTATTAGCCCAAATGGACGAACTAGAAACTAAGCAGCACGAACAAATAAAACTCGCCCCAGTAGAACCCGGACAAATCGCGGTGATCACAGTCGCCCCAGGGCCCGGCATCGCCCGTGTATTTGCCAGCCTGGGCGCTGCGGCCATTATCGAGGGCGGACAAACCATGAACCCCAGCACCAAAGAAATTCTAGCATCATTCGAAGACTTACCAACCGATCAAGTCATCATTCTGCCCAACAACAAAAACATCTTTATGGCGGCAGAAGCTTCAACCGAAGTCACAGTAAAACAAGTTGCTGTCATTCCCTCCCGCACAGTTCCGCAGGGGATAGCCGCTTTGCTACGTCTCGTTCCAGGCGGGGACTTCGATGATATGGTAGCAGACATGAAAACGGCCATAAATGAAGTCGAAACCGGCGAGATTACCACTGCCACTCGCAGCGTTGAAATCGACGGCGTTGAAGTAGAAGAAGGCGAAATCATTGCCCTGCACAACGGGAAATTAATTTACTCCACCGACAATCTAAAAGATGCTTGTCTAACACTTCTGGATAAGATCAACACAAAAATATACGAACTAATCACCCTTTTCTATGGGGTCGACATCCAAAAGGCCGAAGCTAATCAGATTGCTGATACAATTCGTGAAACCTACCCCGAACATATCATCGAAATCCAGGATGGGGGACAGCCTCACTATCAATTCATCATCTCCGTCGAGTAGTTTCAAAGCAACCGTTCACGCCCGTCATCGGCACTCACGTTGGGCCAAATGGACTTGGCTTCGCCGCAGTGTTGAAGTGAGACTCGGGGTAGTGGTACAATACACATCAATGAAACCATCTATCGCAAAACTACGAAAATATTTCAAACTCGAAGCGGAACACGGTTACGACAACAAAGCCGTCATAGGCGGACTCGGACGTATGCTTGATTATTGGACTGCCGAGGCGCGCCAGGATAACTTGCCCGAAAACCTTATCCAAGCAGTAGTCGCCCGCCTGCGAGATTATCATAATTTAAGCGAGAAATCCCGCCAGGTTGCGCTCTATGGATTATGGAGACGCATTCAGCGCGAACTGGGGGAAGAGCCTCTGGCAGCAGCACCTCCCAAAAAGAAGACTCCCCCACTAAAAAAGAAGGAGACTCGGACTCCCCCGGGGGTTGAATCCCGTTCCCCGAAGCAGAAGCCCACTCCGAGGACGCGTCCGAACATCGCATCCCAGGATAGCGCAAATCTCAACGCCGATGTCAAATCTCTAAATAATATCGGCAGCAGCTATGCTCGAAGGCTGGAACGCTTGGGCATAAAAACGTTGGGAGATATGCTCTATCATTTCCCCAACCGGCACGATGATTATTCCAAAATGACGCCTATCAATGAGCTTAGCTATGAGGAAAAAGTCAGCATCATTGGTACGGTTCAATCCGTTAACAAGCGTAAAGTTCGCGGGGGGCGCACCGCGTTGGTGGAAGCAGTCATCAGCGATGGCAGCAGTGCGCTGAGGGTCTCGTGGTTCAACCAACCCTGGCTTAGCAAACGTTTGCGGTCAGGGATGCAGATTGTGCTGTCTGGAAAAACGAGCCAATACTTGGGGCGTTTGACGATGACTAATCCGGCTTGGTCACCTATCGAGCAAAAAAATCTAATGGCCAAAGGGATTGTGCCGATTTATCCCCTGACGGCAAAGATCACCCAGCGATGGCTGCGCAATAAAATTCATAGTGTGGTTGCCGATTGGGCCCCCAGAGTGCAAGACGCTCTGCCGCGCTCGGTACAAGAAAAAGCCGGCCTGATGGATTTACCCACCGCTTTGCAGCAAATTCATTACCCCGATTCGTGGAAGCAGTTGAAGCACGCCAAACACCGCCTGGCCTTCGACGAGATATTCTTGCTGCAATTGGGCGTGCTGCAGCAAAAACATGCCTGGGATCAGCGTGCTGGGCGTGTTTTCGAGGCTCCCGATAGCTGGATGGAAGCTCAAATCGACCGCCTGCCATTCAAGCTCACAAGAGCGCAGCAACGTTCCATAACCGACGTGCGTCAAGGTTTGAGCTCTGGGCGTCCTATCAACCGCCTATTGCAAGGCGATGTAGGTTCCGGCAAAACGGTTGTGGCTGCTGTGGCTATTGCGCTGGTGACGCGTTCGGGAGCGCAGGCCGCGATGATGGCACCTACCAGCATTCTGGCTGAACAGCATTACAACAGTATGCTAGAGCTGCTCTCGGGAGACGCTGGGCCACTAAAACAAAATGAGATTCGTCTCATGATCGGCGCAACTTCTGATAGCGAAAAAGAAGAAATTCGGTCAGGATTAGCCAGCGGTGAGATTAAATTGGTCATTGGCACTCATGCGCTGATCCAAGACGCGGTAGAATTTGCCGATCTACAACTTGCAATTGTCGATGAGCAGCATCGCTTCGGAGTCGAGCAGCGCGCAAGCATACGCGACAAAGGAGAGAATCCCCATCTACTTGTGATGACCGCCACGCCGATTCCCCGCTCACTTGCGCTGACTGTTTACGGCGATCTGGATATTTCTGTCATCGACGAGATGCCTCCCGGTAGAAAAGCCATAGGGACTTATATTTTGTATCCCAGGGAACGGGAACGCGCCTATGGGCTGATTCGGCGCCAGGCTGAGGCTGGACACCAAGCTTTTATTATATATCCTCTGGTTGAAGAAAGCGAAAAAAGTGAAGAAAATGCTGCTGTGGAGGAACACGCTCGCCTGCAGAAAGACGTCTTCCCCAATTTAAAGTTGGGGTTATTGCACGGACGGCTCACCCCCAGCGACAAAGACGAGGTCATGTCCAGTTTTCGCGATGGCGAATATGATATTTTGGTATCTACGTCTGTCGTCGAGGTTGGCGTGGACGTACCCAATGCCACGGTGATGCTCATTGATGGAGCACATCGCTTCGGATTGGCACAGTTGCACCAATTCCGTGGTCGTGTCGGTCGAGCTGGAGATCAATCCTATTGTATTCTCATCCCCAGCAAAGCAGATGAAGTAGAAAATGAACGCTTGCAAGCTATGGTAGAAACAAACGATGGCTTCGTTCTAGCCGAGCGCGATTTGGAGCAACGCGGGCCTGGCGAATTCCTGGGCACGCGACAATCGGGCTACTCGGGGTTGCGCCTGGCCAGTCTCACCGATGTTCAGCTCATCGAAAAAGCTCGTCATCATGCCCAGGAGTTGTTCCAATCCGATCCCCAGTTGGTACAACCAGAACACCAATTGCTCGCCAATACTCTAAACCGTTTCTGGAAGCAAAGAAGCAGTGACATCAGTTAAGAGGCATACACTATGATCCGAGCTGTTTTTCCCGGAACTTTCGATCCCATCCATTACGGTCACATTAACATCGCCAATCGAGCTGCGCGCCTCTTCGATGAATTAATTATCGCCGTCTATGACCGCCCTCTGAAAACGCTGATGTTCTCCCCCGTTGAGCGCATTGCTCTAACCGAGCAAGCCTTCAATGGTCGCAACAACATCAAAGTCAGCGGTTATGGTGGGCTGACAGTCGAGTATTGCCAAAAAATCGGTGCTCAAGTCATCGTGCGCGGGCTGCGTGTTTTTTCAGACTTCGAGTACGAATTCCGAATGGCATTGGCCAACCATCGTCTGGCTGCAAACATCGAAGTGGTTTCTTTAATCACACACGAGGAACATACTTTTCTCTCCGGAACCACCGTGCGTGAAATCGCGTCGCTGAATGGTGATGTCAGCAGTATGGTGCCGCCGTACGTAGAAGCCGCACTCAGGGCGCGTTTTCAGGAATTAGGTGAAGAACAAGATATTGTACCAACCTCATCGCTGCGGGATTAATAAAGGCTGGTGGTTAGATGGTAAGTGATGACTCGGTTACACAGGTGACAGTCACTTATTTGATACGTTTTAGGATAAAATCTACCCCCTTACGAGAAATTTTACCGTTATAGATGGTTTCGAAAGTGACCGTCACCTTTCGCCATCACCTACTTCTTTACCAATACCTAATAAAGAAACCACTCCTACAATACTTGACGAAATAACAACTTCCGTGTAATCTTGGTTATAATCAATCCACTAGAAAATGACTATCAGATAATTTGAACAGATCAAGTTGAAAGCGGGCAGAAAATGTTTTCACAATGTCCAAGTTATTTAATCACGATTACTTAGCTTACGGCTCTAACACTTGCGCCTCTGAGGGAGGAGCTGCATGGACATCTTACATCTCGTAGATCGATTAGAAGAACTCTTCAACGAAAGTCGACCCATCCCCTTCACTCACAACGTGATCGTAGATGAGGATCGCATGTTGGACTTGATTGACCAGATGCGGGTAACGATTCCTGACGAGGTCAAAAAAGCTCAAGATATACTCGCTCGACGCGACCGCATCTTGGCACAAGCCCAAGAGGAAGCTAATCGAACCCTGGCGTTAGCACGTGAAAAAAGCAAAACGCTATTAGAGCGTGATTCGGTTGTCAAGGCTGCTAAAGCGCGCGCCGAAGATGTCAGGAAACAGGCTCTAGCAGACGCCGAAGAAACTCGCTGGGAAGCCGATAAACACATAATCAAAACTCTATCGTTCCTTGAGATGGAGTTAGAACGACTGCTCAATCAAACCCGTAACGGCATCGCCACGCTGCAAGATGTACCTCCAAATGAAACTTATATCGAAACAAGTTCCCCAACCGAAGAAGTTGCTGATGATGAATCTGAACCAAATATGGAATAAGTCCGCGCATGGTAGATCAAGTTTCTACGCTTTACCTGACAGACTCGGTTGAAAAGCATCTTCGTCCCGCATGCGTCGGGAATGGAATCCCACCCTACGACTACTGCTATTACTCCATTTCGGATTATGGATTTTTCGCAATCCGCAATCGTCTGTAGCTAACGATGATCAGGCGCAAATAAAACACCCCATGTTTTCTTACGGGGTGTTCTTTTTTTATGGCTATATCGACCGCGACTCTTATCTAACCATAAATCGCTTCGGGATCTTCCAAAGCATCGCCTTCATAGCCTATGGGCATGATGTCAACGAAACCACGCATCAGCAATTCCCGATATTATGAAGAAGAGGCAAGACTTCGGAAGTCTCGAACGACATATTTCGCTAACAAAAAGGCATCCGAAGACTTCCGAAGTCTGGTTTTAGTTTCAAAACGGGAATTGCTGACCACGCATCGATTCTGCTGGTACGGTTATAGTGGAGTACGAATATGGCTTTTGGAGCTCTTGCTCAGTTGCCACCATCGCAGGTTGTTCTTTCTGTATCTGTTATCGAACAATCCGAAATGGAGTACCCCTCTCGTTATTGCGGTGATGGTTATAACAGGTGACAGTCACCTATAAAATCGATGTACATTCTAAATCGTCTTGCTAATTAGCGTGTTTTATGTAACAAGATACCTTTGTAGGTTACTGTCACCTCACGCAAAAATTCTAATCATTTACTTTTTAAGTCCCGCATGCGGCGAGAATGGAATCCCGCCCTACGACTACTGCGCTTACTACATCGCGGGTTGCGGAAAATCCACAATCCCGAATCGAACAATCCGAAATGGAGTACCCCTCTCGTTATTGCGGTGATGGTTATAACAGGTGACAGTCACCTATAAAATCGATGTACATTCTAAATCGTCTTGCTAATTAGCGTGTTTTATGTAACAAGA
>JAYELX010000498.1:6393-8728 GCA_034717875.1 Chloroflexota bacterium
ATCGAACAATCCGAAATGGAGTACCCCTCTCGTTATTGCGGTGATGGTTATAACAGGTGACAGTCACCTATAAAATCGATGTACATTCTAAATCGTCTTGCTAATTAGCGTGTTTTATGTAACAAGACACCTTTGTAGGTGACTGTCACCTCACGCAAAAACTCTTATCATTTACTTTTTTAGCACTAATGACGTATCGTAATTGCTCAAAATTTTAGTGGTGCTATTTAGCCCGTTTGAGCGGGCGGCTATTAAGAAGTTCGTGTGCTAGTTCAACAAATTAGCATGAATACTCAAAGGCACGTAAATTGCTAGCCCGAACGGGCTTCGTAGCTTTAGCACGGTGGTTTCCCCAAAGGGGATGCACGCCAAAGGCACGCAAAGCGAGCAACCGCCGTGCGGGCGTGGCAGATTCAACAATTGTTTCATAAAAATCAATATATTTTGCGGTTAATCACTCCCGCACGGGCGTTAACGCACCGTGCTAATATTGCGAAGTCCATTCGGACTAAACGATAAGCTAATTGTTTTTTGTAAACCAACAAGCTTTTGAGCAAATACGAAGTATCTTCTCAAAAAAACGGGGAGAGCGTTTCAAGGTAATTGCTCAAAATGTTAGTGGTGCGTGGCATCTCAAAGATGCACTGCACCACGGATTGACCAAGAATTCCCTTGAATAACCCGAAGTACAATGCATTTTCAAAATGCAATGCACTTCTATCGCTACTTGACCAACAGGATTTTGAGCAATTACGTTTCAAGTTTGGTCGCTCTGCGTGCCGTTTGCAAGCGGATTTATAGCAGGCACGTAAAGCGACCTGCTATAAATCCGCTTACCAGTTTTTGTGTTAAAAACCCTGCCCCGGAATATTAAGATGCTACCTAACGACGCGGGAATATTTGTCTTACGAACCAATCAATCAAACTGGGGAAAAAAGCATTTAACCAAACCCCTACTTTCATTTGCCAGGGAATCACAGCCATCCTGCAGGGGTGCCTGACAAGCTTCAAAATTGTCTTGGCTACATCGTCAGACGTCAACCTTAAAAATTCGGGCGTACTGAAACCGTATCCGTGGACAGCACCGGTATGAAGATTAAACTCAGTATCCACGGGACCCGGATAAACTCCCGATACCTGAATGCCCAAAGTTCTGACTTCACGGCGCAAAGCTTCGGTAAATCCATGCACTGCGAACTTCGTGGCCGAGTAGATGCTGTATTTCGGTGGCGCGGCCAGCCCCGCCACCGATGACATATTGATAATATGTCCTTTTCTACGTTGAATCATCTGAGGCAAAACAGCCTGTGTCGTATAAATCAAACCCAGAAGATTGACCTGAATTTGAGGCTCGATTTCCACTAACGGATCAAGCTGCTCTAAGAATCTTAATTTTCCAAAGCCCGCATTATTGAAAAGTATATCTACCTGACCAAAGTTCTCCAGAGTCAAATCTACTAGTCGCTGGACCTGATCCAATTGGGTTATATCGGTGGGAACAGGTAAAACCCGGCCACCCGATGCCTCGATTTCATCTGCTAATGTTCGCAACCGATCAGCCCGCCGGGCTGCCAACACAAGGCGGTAGCCATGCTCCACGCCAAACAAACGCGCTGTCGCCTCGCCAATGCCCGAGGAGGCGCCGGTTATAATCATGACAGGTTTTTTGAGCATAGTATTCTCCATACTTCAAATTTTACCTTATGTTAGGTCAATATAAAAGCCGCAAATTACCCAGACGGTTGAAATTTAGGTGCTGAACATTACATCCGCAACAATCCCAAGCAATGTTATAATTTTCAAAGTCAATGGCTTATCCCTGGTTTTTTAAAAAGATACGAATTCGGTGTTGGTTATATAATATGCGATGAACCCAGGTGACAGTCACCTGCAAAAGCGGATCGCTATAGAAAACTCGCTGGTTTACAAGATAATGCAGAGTGTAAATCGAATCTACAGGTGACTGTCACCCCACACAAAAATCTCTATCCCACAAAAGGAGCGCGCTATGTTCCTGCTCAACCCCAAAAAACACGACCGCTGCTATCCTGACGAACGGTCACGGGAAATCATGCGAAAAACCATCCAGTTCTTCGAAAACAAGGGCAAGCAAAAGATCAAAGAAGACGATCATGCCCGTTCATGGTATGAGGATTTTCTCGAATTCGTGAAGCAAGAACAAATCTTCGCCACATTGTTGACCCCCCCAAAATATGGCGCCAATGATGATTACCGCTGGGATACCTGGAGGAACTGCGAATTCAACGAGATACTCGCTTTCTACGGGCTGGCTTACTGGTACACCTGGCAAGTCAGCAGCCTCGGACTCGGCCCC
>JAYELX010000499.1:0-8681 GCA_034717875.1 Chloroflexota bacterium
GCAGCGCGGCATAGTGGGACGATTGAAATCGACTCTGGTAAACCTGCGCACTAAACTTGACAACCCACAATGACGCGTGTACAATTTGAGTCGTGTTCAAGGGCAATATGCTTTCGAGCCGAGATAGCTCAGTTGGTAGAGCACGCGACTGAAAATTGCGGTGTCGCCAGTTCGATTCTGGCTCTCGGCACTACAAAAGAAACCTGCGGGCGTAGTTAAGTGGTATAACGTCTCCTTGCCAAGGAGAAGGCCACGGGTTCGAATCCCGTCGCCCGCTCTTCTGATTGCTGATTGCTTAAAACCACAGTCAGCAATCTTTTGTTCATTCTAAAAATCCCGATTCAGAGTCCAACTTTCTCTCGTTCCTACGCTCCGCGTGGGAACGCCCAGCGATAATGCTTCGCGTAGCATACTCGAAGGAATACTGCGTTCCAACTGTGCGACGCGGAGCGTCATTCCCACGGTGACACCGCAGAGCGATGTCACCAAGCAAGGGTGCGAAATATAGTAAAACACACAATTCAGAATCTAAAATTACCTGGCGACGTGGCCAAGTGGTAAGGCAGAGGTCTGCAAAACCTTTATCATCGGTTCGAATCCGATCGTCGCCTCTAAACACAATTTCACAGCCACAAGTATTAACACCCTACGATCATCATCAAAACCACGGGGTGTTTTTTATTTAATGGCGAAAACGGCTAGCAAGTGAAGCAAATCGTTGACCAGCCCATCCGGGTACTTGCTTAACAAAATTCTAAAAAATAATTGAACCTTCAAATGTATTTGCTCAAAAGCTTGTTGGTTTACAAAAACAGTTCGCTTATCTCGCAATATTAGCACGGTCGGTTTCGCGTAGCACCCTATCAGGGCACCGCCGAGCGGGCGTGTTCTTACGAACCTAGCAGAATCAACAATTATTTCATAAAATCAATATGTTTCGCGGTTACCACTCCCGCACGGGCGTTAACGCACCGTGCTAAATCTACGAAGCCCCTTCGGGCTAGAACTTTGCGTGCCATTAGGCATTCGTGCCAATTTGTTGCCCGAACACACAAATTTCTAAAGGGCCGCCCGCTCAAGCGGGCTAAATAGCACCATTAACATTTTAAGCAATTACCTTCAAACTATACTCTCAACTCTTTTAACAAGGTGAACATGGACTCTACTACTTCAACCGTCCTGGTATTGGTCATTATCTTTTTTTCTACATTCACCCGTTCCGCACATCAAACTCCAAACCAAAAAAGGCCAATGTGCCCAAATAGATGCGCATGCTCAAGTCAAGCTCTGGATGCTGCACAGACAAAAGCGCTGGGGCTGCAAAAGCCAGACCGAAAGCAATAGAGATGAAGCGCAATAAACCACCCCATTTGCCCCAACTAGCACCCAGCATAAAAAGAATGGCTGACAAACCTATACCAACGCGCCATATTTCATCACGGGGGTACTGTCCTACTGCATACAGCAGTGGGAATTGGGTCACCACGCGCCAATCGGCGTCAACAAATACCCACTGAATTATGCTAATTAATGCAAAGAAGGTGATCGGGAGCAAGATAATCGTCAACAAGGTATTGCTCCAACTACTGAATAGATTATCCCGTATCCATTTTAGAGGGCTGAGCCGTTGATGCGGACGGAATCCCCCATCTTCTTTATTACATCAATGCCGCCCATCCATGGGCGCAATACCTCAGGAATGATGACCGAACCATCAGCTTGTTGGTAATTTTCTAAAATAGCTATCAGCACGCGCGGCAATCCTAGCCCGGAACCGTTGAGGGTGTGCACAAATTGGAGGCTGCCTCCATCTTCCGGGCGGTAGCGGATATTTGCGCGTCGGGCCTGGAAATCTGTGGCGTTCGATACCGATGAGACCTCCAACCATTCATTACAGCCCGCGGCCCAGACCTCGATATCGTAAGTGATGCTGGCATTGAAGCCCAAGTCGCCCGTACAAAGTTGGTGGATGCGGTAAGGCAGCCCCAATTCGATACAGACTTTCTCGGCATCTGACATCATCTTCTCGAACGCGGCCGGGGAATCTTCAGGTTTAGTAAACGTATACATTTCTACCTTATCGAATTGATGCCCGCGCTTGATGCCGCGCACATCCCGACCTGCGCTCATTTTCTCACGACGGAAACAGGGCGTGTAGGCCGTATAGTTAAGGGGCAATTCTGCTTCAGGGATAATTTCATCCATGTGCAACCCGGTCAAGGGCACCTCCGCGGTGGGAACCAGATAATAATCTTCTTCGTGATCTTTGTAGAGATTGTCAGCAAACTTTGGCAGTTGCCCGGCCCCAAAAACGGTCTCGGTTTTTACCATAAAGGGCGGATATTTCTCAGTGTAGCCCCGATTGGTATGCAAATCGAGCATAAAGGCGATCAAGGCGCGCTGCAGGCGCGCCCCGGCCCCGCTGAGCACGTAGAAACGCGAACCGGTAATTTTTACGCCGCGCTCGAAGTCTATAATGCCCAACTCAGGCCCCAGGTCCCAATGGGGTTTAGGTTCGAAATCGAGCTCCGGGATTTTCCCCACGGTTTTGAGGACGACGTTGTCACTTTCGTCCACCCCCAAGGGAGTGCGCTCATCAGGGATATTGGGCAGCGTGGACATAACGGTGATCAATTCTGTTTCCACAACCCGAAGCTGGTCATCGAGTTTGTCGATTTTATCCCCGACAGCACGCATAGCATCTATCTTGGTCTGACGTTCGGTAGGATTTTTGGCTTTTCCGATCTCTTTGGATCCCCGGTTACGCTCGGCCCTGAGGGTTTCCACATCTTGAATCAACTCGCGCCGCTGCACGTCCAATGCGAGCACTTGCTCAATGGGATCGGGGTCATCTTGTCGTTTTTTCAGCGCATCCCGCACCAGGTCAGGGTTTTTGCGAATAAGATTTATGTCTAACATTTTATACCTCCAAATATGATACTTAGTAATTGTTCACCCCCCTCCAGCACTTAATCCACGTAGGTGGAAGGTGAACTTGTTCGCACGCACACCAGCCTCGAATTTATTCGATAGTAGCGGGGGGGATTATATCTCGTTCCATCCGCTCTGCGGTGGAACACTTCATCACTTACAATGTGCCCATCCCATTCTATTTTCGACGAACGCCGAGAATCGCGATTTTGGTGGGATGATTGAACGGGGCCGGATCCCGGGGCGGGGCATCGACAATGGTTTGCGAATATCCTGTAATATCTTGCGGCACCGGAATTATAGTCTCTATGGATAGATACCCATCCGCACAAAGCTGTTCGAGAGAGCTCATATATTCCGCTCCGCTCAAGAAGAGCGCGTTGTTGATAGCTATCAACCGACCACCATCTTTTACCAATGGGCGCACCTTATTAATTATCCTAACATAATCATTGACCAGATCGACGTTGCCCTTCTTTGTAGATGAGAAAAAAGGCGGATCGATGATGAGACAATCGAATAATTCGCCGTTATGTTTGAGTTGTGCTACCTGGGTGAAAAAATTAGCGGTGCGCAATTTCATTTTACCAATGTCCAAATGACTGAGCATCCCGCTCGTGCGGGCCAATTCAAGAAACTTGCGATTTCGATCGCTCTGAATCACCCTCGCTGCGCCGCCAGCAAGGGCAGCCACCCCCAGGCTGCCAGTATAGGCAAACGTGTTCATAACCTTCCAACCCGAGGCATTATCCAACAACCACTTACGGAGATTGCGCGTATCAAGATAGAAACTGGCATCCTGATTCATCAATGAGTCAATTGCGTACCAAATGCCATGTTCTTCGATTTTTTCGGCTGGCTTATCCCCAAATCTTAGAACCCCTCTACGCAAGCGGCGGTCAGGTGCGAAGCGTTGTTTGTGAACAACACAATTTACCCAGGGCAGTTGTTCCAGTAATAGATTTTGTGCAGCACCCATAAATTCCATCATTTTTGGGGACGATTTCTCATAACCAAAAAGGATGAGGGTTCGAGCATAAAGATCAACAACCAGATTTGGGTATCCTTCATAGAAACCATTGAACAATCGGATAGCCGCGGCGTGATTGTCGCTGATCAAACTTGATCTTGCCTTCAGGGCTTGGGTAAGAGATTTGTGCATATTCGAGATCATTAGCTTTTTAGATGGCGGGTTAGATAGTAAGTTATGACCTGAGGTTACAGTCACTTGCAAAGGCGTTTTATTAAGGAAACACGTAGGTTAAGCAATACGATTCAAGGTGTAGAGCTAATTTATAAGTGACTGTCACCTTATGCAAAAGAAATAGTAATTTGAGTAAAAGAAGAAGTAACCATACTCGTTTTACATTTAAAGTTAGAACTGATACAGAATTATAACAAAAAATTCCAGATGGGCTCATTCATGCTGGCAAATCGATTTGCTGTGCACGCCTTTGGCGAAATCGACTCTACTTTTCGAAACCGACGCGCTGTGCGTGCCGCTGGCAAGGTCGTTTTTGCACACCAGCAACGAATTCATTCGTTTGCCTGCGCCCCACTCAAGCAGGCTAAATAACACCACCAACATTTTGAGCAAGTACGTAATCGCGGTATAATTAGGCCCGTTCTCAAACGTATGCCTGCCAATGAGCAAGCACACATTCTTTTCGATTAATCACCAACCAAAAAGACAATTCTATGACAAATAGCTCTGTTCAATCTGTAGATATAGACAAACAAATGCGCTCGGCGTACCTCGATTACGCCATGAGCGTGATAGTCTCGCGTGCACTTCCTGACGCGCGCGATGGCCTCAAACCCGTACATCGCCGCATTCTATATGCAATGCACGATATGGGTATGCGCTCGAATAAACCACATAAAAAATCAGCCCGCATTGTGGGCGAAGTGCTGGGCAAATACCACCCGCATGGCGACGCAGCAGTCTATAATGCCATGGCGCGTATGACCCAAGACTTCTCGATGCGATACCCGCTGATAGATGGACAAGGGAACTTTGGCTCCATCGACGGAGATTCCCCCGCGGCCATGCGTTATACCGAAGCACGCATGGATCACGTAGCCGAAGAAATGCTGGTAGACATCGACAAAGACACTGTCGATTTTGTCGATAGCTTTGATGGCTCTTTGCAAGAACCCTCGGCCCTGCCATCTCGTTTACCCAACTTGTTGCTCAACGGATCATCAGGGATTGCTGTGGGGATGGCAACCAATGTTCCCCCTCACAACCTGAACGAGCTGGTTAACGCTCTCATGTTCATGATCGATCACTATGATAACGCCAATGAAGTCACGGTTGAGGACATACTTAATTTCGTCCCCGGCCCAGACTTCCCCACGGGCGGGATAATAGTCGGCGACGAAGGCATTCGCCAAGCTTACAGCACCGGACGCGGCCGCATCGTGATGCGCGGAAAAGCCCGCATCGAACCAATTGGCCGGGGAAAGCACCAAATCATCATTACCGAAATCCCCTACCAACTAAACAAAACCACCCTCATCGAACGGATCGCAAAATTGGCTCGCGAGGGCAAGCTTGGTGGCATCTCCGATCTACGCGATGAATCTGACCGCACGGGCATGCGCCTCGTCGTTGAGACAAAACGATCAGCCTACCCCCGCAAGGTGCTGAACCAACTTTATAAATATACGCCATTTCAAATGACCTTTGGGGCCCAATTGCTGGCTCTGGTGAATGGCGAACCGCGCTTACTCTCGATTAAACGAGCCCTACAACACTATATCGATCATCGCCTGGATGTCCTCACTCGCCGGACTCAATACCAGCTGGACAAAGCCAAAGCTCGCGATCACATTCTCCAAGGGTTGCTTATCGCTCTGGCTAACCTGGACGACGTCATTGCGACCATCCGTAATTCCCCAGATGCAAACCTGGCCAAAGAACGATTGATGACCCGCTTCAAGCTTACTGAGCTTCAGGCACAGGCCATACTGAATATGCAGTTACGTCGTCTGGCAGCTTTGGAGCGTCAAAAAGTCGAGGATGAACATCAAGAATTATTAGAACGCATCGAATATCTCGAAGACCTTCTCGCCCATCCACAAAAATTATTGAAGCTTATCCAAGCAGATTTACAAGAAATTGTCGAAAAATACGGCGATGAACGTCGTACTCAAATCATACCTGAAGCCAACAGCGACATCAGCATGGAAGACCTCATCCCAGATGAAGCCATATTAATTAGCATCACCGAGCAAGGCTATGTAAAACGCGTATCCGCAAAAACCTATCGTTCACAACAGCGCGGGGGACGCGGGGTCAAGGGGCACTCTACCAACGATGAAGACGAAGTGCTGATGATATTCCCGGCCCACACTCACAACACGATTCTCTTCTTCTCGGATCGCGGCAAAGTTTATTCCGCCAAAGCCTATGAGATTCCCGATGCAAGCCGTACCGCTAAAGGAGTTTCCATTTTCAATGTGATCAATATTGCTCCCCAAGAAACCATAACTGCTGCCATGGTTGTGCCCGATTTCGACGCTGCGGAATACTGCACAATGTTAACGCGGCACGGACGGATCAAACGCGTCGATCTAGCTAAGTTCGCCTCGGTGCGGCCATCCGGTTTGATAGCTATCAGTCTGACCGATGATGATGAATTAGGTTGGGTACACCTCACCAGCGGGGAAGATGAATTATTGATCATTACCAAACGCGGCCAAACTTTGCGCTTTCACGAATCAGAAGTGCGTTCTGTGGGGCGCTCCGCACAAGGCGTCATCGGCATTCGGATGCGTGCCGGCGACCAAGTGATAGGCATGGATATCGTGGAACCAGGCGGGGAACTGCTGATCGTAACCACCCACGGATACGGTAAACGCACCCCTCTGGATGAATATACTGCCAGGAGCCGGGCAACAATGGGAGTCCTAAATATAGATAGAAAAGCCATTTCAACAGTTGGAACAGTTGCCGCGGCCCGGGTAATCCAACCCGATGAAGATCTCATCACTATAATCTCGGCACATGGTATCGTCATGCGCACTAAGGCCAACACACTCTCGCAACAAAGCCGCGCCACACGCGGAGTACAAGCCATGGACCTCGAGCAAGGTGACACGGTCGTATCCCTGGCCCGTATCGCCGCCGCCGATTTGCGCAAGGCCGGAGCAGCATAACATCCACCATAAAAAGCAATCGCCGACTGCCTCAATCTAGCCAGTCGGCGATTTTGTTTTAACGCCGCAAAGTCGATTTCAATCCGCTCTCAATAGAACCGCGTTGCTCCAAGCAACGCGGTTCCTGATTTAAACTACAAGCCTATATTTACAAAAAAGGCAAAGCAATTTTTTCCGTCACCAACAAACAAAAAGAGCCTAAAATAACAACCAT
This sequence comes from Chloroflexota bacterium, assembly GCA_034717875.1. Lineage (GTDB taxonomy): Bacteria > Chloroflexota > Anaerolineae > Anaerolineales > UBA11858 > JAYELX01. The sequence continues at coordinate 7,310 of JAYELX010000499.1, forward strand.
AAGCAAAATCATTATGGCGATCACAAACCGCTGTATTGGTGTCATCCCCAAAAATATCGCTGGCTCTTTGGCCTCTTCATCCTCATAGCCAAAAATATCTTCCTCTTCCTCCAAAAAATCATCCCCAGCCTGGTCGCGCAGATCGTCAAGCATGATTACACCTCCAAACCTACAAATACGATTACAAATAGTTTAGCTTATTTTGGTGAACTGTCAACCGGACAAAGACGAATTTCACCAACTCGGAGAGAAACCTCATCCCCGCTGCGTCGTCTCACCTTCAGCGAACCATCGGCGCACAAACCAACAACCAGCCCATCAAAGGGCAACATCCGGCCACCTTCTATCGCCAACGGAACAACTTTGACCCACTCACCACGAAATGCCAGATTTCCACACCAAGAGCGAATAAACTCCTGGCTTTGTAAATCAGGCAGCCATTCTAAAATTTCTACTAAAATATGACGGAGAAAAACGAGCCGATTCACACATCCGCCCAGGGCTGATTCTACACTTGTGGCTGGAAAAGGCCGGGCGTGATGACCATTCCAACCTTGTGGGGGGATTGCCGCTGCCCCAACATTAATCCCAACTCCCAAGACAACGGTCGACAAACGATCGCCGACCCAAGATGCTTCTGCCAGCACGCCGGCAGCCTTGCGCCCAGCGAGCAGCACATCATTTGGCCATTTTATCTGCGCCGGAAGCTGATACTTTCCCCGCAGCACTCTGCAAACCCCCAGCGCTCCCAACCCGGTCATGCGGGTAACCTGTTCACCAACGTCGAAACTCTCTGGGCCTAAAATCAAGCTAAAGGCCAAAGCCGCGCCGGGGGGAGTGAACCACTTATGATCGCCTCGGCCGCGCCCGGCTGTCTGCTCATCAGCAATCACCAGCGAGCGGTCTGGCGCGCCCTCGCTGGCCCAACTCGCAGCGAAATCATTAGTTGAATCAATAGTATCGAAATAACGAATCTCCCCAAGTTGAAGGTCGGATAAATATATTTCCAGCGCGTCTTGCTGCATACAATGATTATACTTGCTTTCTCAAAAAGTCACCAAATGAATCCGACAGCTGGTACCGGAAGCGTGTTTGCCGATAGCACGCCGAAGGCGCGCAGAGCGTGAGCGTACACCGTATGGCAAAGCAAAACACGTTTATAACGTTTTTCGAGTTGATACCACCTACACCGCTGGAGCCGGTCTTCGCGAAGCATACTCTTGTAGTGCCCGACCGTGCGACCATTGTTCGCATAGCATATAAAAGTAATTGCTCAAGAGCTTGTTGGTTTATAAAAAACAGTTCGCTTGACCTCTAGTCTGAATGGACTTCGTAATATTAGCATGGTCGGTTTCGCGTAGCACCCTATAAG
>JAYELX010000500.1:0-8680 GCA_034717875.1 Chloroflexota bacterium
TTATTGAAGGGAATATTGCTGTATTAGGCCGCTAGGTCTCGATACATTTTCGCTAAACTACAGCGAAAACACTCGACCGGCGCTGAGATATTTTACAAAAAGTGTTACCTTAACCGTGAACCACCCCCAAAATTATGAACAAAATAATTCTGCATTCACCATTCATCGTTCTGCATTCACCATTCATCGTTCTGCATTATGCATTCATCGTTCTGCATTCACCATTCATCCTTTGTCATTGGTTATTCTTTTTCGCTGTAATAATGGATGAGACAAAAATCGCAATTAGTTCATCAGTCTCTTTCTCTAAACCGCTCATTCGTTCTTTTGGCATAATTTCTGCCTCAACGAGCAATTCTATCCAAAAAGCAGTTTCATCTAATTCTTGTAAACTTCCTTTCATTTTGCTAATAAAATCACGTGGAGATTTTGCGCGACATGCTTCGCGATATTGCGCCCCAACAGATGTGCCGCTTCGCAAAACCTGTCTCCCAATCACGCTGGCTTCGCCGCTTTTGGGTAAAGCTCTATACATGTGAATAATACGCAAGGCAAACTTTTTTGTGCGAACACGGAGGTCTGGGGGTGTGTTTTTTATCGTCATGTTTACTCCTAATTCTATGTATATTCATCATTCATCATTCATCATTCATCATTCTGCATTCATCATTCTGCATTCATCATTCTGCATTCATCATTCAGCATTCACCATTCAGCATTCACCATTCTGCATTCATCATTCTAAACCGGATGCAGCCCCACAAACTCCAACCCCAACGTTTCCTCGAATCCCAGCATCAGATTCATAGACTGTACTGCCGATCCGGCTGCGCCTTTCATCAAATTGTCAATCGCGCAGATTGAAATAACGTGCCCGGTTTTTGGATCAAGATCGAAACCAAGATCAGCGTAATTGGAACCAGCCAAAATTTTAGGTTCGGGTACCCGATATACGCCTCGGCGAGATTTAACCAGACGCAAGAAGGGATTTGATGCAGCCGCGGCGCGGTAGGCTTTCCACAGATCTTTGAGCGATATGCCAAGTTTGATCATTGCATGCACGGTAGCCAGCGCGCCACGAACCAAATCTACGGACGTCATTGTCAGAGACACATTTTTTAATCCACTTTCTTGGATAACCTCAGCGGTGTGACGGTGCCCGTAAGGCGCATAGGTTCGAATCACGCCACTTCGCTCTGGGTGGTGCGAGCCTGGGTTGATGGATGCCCCCCCCTCTGATGAGCCAACCTTGATCTCAATGATGACCGTTTCTTCGGTGTTCAGCAAACCGTTTTGAACCAGCGGCATCAGGGCCAAATTGCTGGCGGTGGCATTGCAGCCTACCCCACTGACGTAGCGCGCCGAGCGCAGTTCTTCCCGGTGCAGCTCTGGCAGCCCGTAAACGAACTTCTCCAACCACTCGGGGGAGGCGTGGGGTTGACCGTACCACTGCCGATAAAGACCAGAGTCACGCAAGCGAAAATCGGCAGAAAGATCGACAATGTATTCTGTTGCTTGGGCATAGTCTTCGATGTTTTTCTGCGCTTGGCCGTGGGGCAGCGCCAAAAAGAGCACGTCGGTGGGTTCAAGTTCTGTGGGGGACGTAAATTTCAGCTTGGTCTGTTTACGCAAATTAGGATGCGTTTGGTATACGTACTGACCCAGCTTTTTACGAGAAGTTGCCTGTATGATCTCTACCTTGGGATGGGAAATCAAAAGGCGCAGCAACTCTCCGCCGGCGTAACCGGACGCGCCAATAATAGATGCTCTAATCATAAGTCCTCCTTTGAAATGCAGATTTACGAATGCAGAATGGAGAATGCAAAATGCAGAAGGCAAAGTGCAGAAGGCAGAATGGACATGATTCATTATTCACCATTCACCATTCATCATTCACCACTCATCATTCATCATTCACCACTCTTCATTCTGCATTTTCACTTCCTACCGCCAAAACATAATCAATAATCAAGTTGGGAATATCAACACCTGTAACTGGTACAGTAGTATGAAATTCCATCGTATGATTGATCTCATTAATAATGTAACCACGTTCAGGATGTTCAATCACATCCATACCCAGCACCCCGCCGCCAACAGCTCGCGACGCATCTTGACAGATTTTTGTCAATTCCGGAGTTACTGGACAAACCTCAACCTCGCCGCCTCTGGCTGTATTGGTAACCCAATGAGATGATTTGCGATAGATAGCAGCGACAAGCTCACCACCAATGGTAAAAACACGAATATCACGACCTGGCTTGTTGATATATTTCTGAATATAAAAAACTGAGTTGCCATTTGACGCTGACTTAGATTTATATTCCAAAATGGATTCGGCGGCATCAAAGTCATTGATTTTTGCTAACCTTCGTCCCCACGAACCTACTGGCGGCTTGATCACGACTGGATAGCCCATTTTTTCGATAGCATTCAAGGCCGATTCAGGCGTGTGAGCTATCATTGTGCGCGGCTGTGGAACGCCGGCCTGGAATAAGACTGTATCAGTGGTCAGCTTGTTGCCGCATACTTCAGCAACAGCGGCGGTATTCACTGTGGGGACTCCCCAAGAGTTGAGCACCCGCGCGGAATATAAACCTCTGGCATAGCTTATGCTGCGGATTAAAATGACATCATATTTTTGCCAGCGCTTTTTGTGATCCAAGTTGAAGATAATTGATTGGTCATTCAATCGGTCATAGTCCACTTTGCGTTCATCAAGGGCTGCGAAGATCCATTTTTCATCACAGCGCATATATGAGTACAACACTCCAACTTTCGGACACTCAGCCATATTTATCTCCGTGCGCTATTCAGGGCTGTTCAGTTCTAAAAAACAGAGCCGTAAACAGCTCTTTTTTTTGACAGGATTGACAAGATTTTCAGGATTTTTACTTGCTCTTAGGTAGTTCCAGAATTTAAATCATCCCAAAACTATTCATCTTCTTAAGAAAACGGTTCGCCCTGAACATGGTGTTTTTGGGATACCTGTTTTTCTAGAACGACTTTATCCTGTTCATCCTGTAAATCCTGTCTTTTTTTACTTTGTGTGAAGAACTGAACAAGCCCAGTGCGCTATTACTCTCCCCAATCTTCTGCTTCCATGGGGGCCATTTCGGCTTCGGGCGGGTCGAGTGACAATATTTCTAGTTCTACGCCGCAATCAGGACAGACTATAATTTCGTGCTGCTCAGTATCCGCGGCTAATTCGATTTCGGCCATACATTCGGGGCAAGTTAAAATTGTTTCAGACATAGTTTACTCCTTTATAGATTAAATTTTACTAAATTTTTCAGATACAGTAGGATACAATCGATTGCCCGTTCACGCCAATACTTCTATCTCTCGCTGCGCTACGGCCAGAACATAATCAACTATCAAGTTAGGAATATCAACTCCGGTGGTTGGTACAGCGGTGTGAAATTCCATCGTATGATTAATTTCGTTAATCAAGTAACCTCGCTGCGGGTCTTCGATAACGTCCACGGCAAGCAGCCCTCCTCCAACCGCGTGAGCTGCATCCTGACAAATTTGGGTCAATTCAGGAGTCAATGGGCAAATTTCACCCTCTCCACCGCGGGCGGTGTTGGTAATCCAATGGGATGATTTACGATAAATAGCGGTTATGGGTTCGTCACCAATCACTAGAACACGTATATCGCGGCCAGGCTTTTGGATAAACTCCTGTATATAAAAAATAGAGTGTTCATAAGACCCCAGCACGGCCTTATGTTCTAGAACGGCTTCGGCAGCATCACGGTCATTGATCTTGGCCAGCAGACGTCCCCATGAACCAACCATGGGTTTAATCACCACTGGATATCCGATTGATTCAATCGCCTCCAGAGCAGAATCGGGGGTATAAGCTATCACTGTACACGGTTGTGGGACGCCTGCTTGAGACAAGGCCGCGGCGGTAGTCAGTTTATTACCGCATGCTTCGGCAACCGCGGCGGTATTCACAGTGGGAATTCCCCACGAGTTGAACACACGTGTCGAATACAAACCTCTGGCATAACTTATGCTGCGCTCCAAAATAGCATCATATTTTTGCCATACTTGCGGTTGTTCTAAATCGAAGAAAATTTCGCGATCGTCCAGCCGATCATAATCCACTCCGCGCTGCTCCATGGCCGCGAAAATCCATTTCTCTTCAACGCGTAGCCGCGAGTACAAAACCCCAATCTTTGGTTGTTTGCTCATATCAACATCCTTTATCATAATTATCAAGTCGCATTCTTAACTTGGCTTGTTCGAGTTGTGCTTTTACAGCTTTTGGCGCCGTGCCACCAAAAGCCTTTCTGCGCGCCACACATTTTTGGGGATCAAAGACAGCGTAAACGTCATTACCAAAACCTGAGTGAATGGATTGATATTCAGCCAGAGTCAACGCCTGGAGAGATTTCCCGTTGTTGAGAGCGAGACGCACGGCTTGACCCGCGAGGGCGTGCGCTTCCCGGAACGGGATTCCACACCCGATCAAATAATCAGCCAGATCGGTGGACATCATGGATGCATCAATGGCAGCTTCCATTCGCCCGGCCCGGATTGTGAGCGTCCGCAGCGCACCCGCTATTACAGGCAGAAGAGCCATCAACGTATCGTAAGCCTCGAAAACGGGGACTTTATCCTCTTGTAAATCTTTATCATAAGTGGAGGGCAAACCTTTGAGCGTGGTCAGCAGCCCGACGAGCTTTCCCAACAGGGTCCCAGCTTTGCCGCGGGCCAATTCAAACGGATCGGGGTTTTTCTTTTGCGGCATAAGGCTGGAACCGGTGCTGTAAGCGTCGGATAGCTCGAAAAAGCTGAACTCTGCGCTGGTGAACAAAATGACACTCTCAGCCAACCTGCTCAGATGCACGCCTGTCAGTGCGGCGCTAAAGAGAAACTCAGCGGCGAAATCACGGTCGGAGACGGCATCGATGCTGTTGGGAGAGGGGGCATCAAAACCCAACTCATCGGCCAGCGTGGCGCGGTCAATCTCGAACGGAACGCCGGCCAGCGCGCCCGACCCCAACGGCAGGATGGCAAGCCGCGGCCTGAGATCGGCCAACCGCTCCCGGTCCCGCTGCAGGGGCCAAAAGTGAGACAACCACCAATGACTCAGCAAGATCGGCTGGGCGCGCTGCAAGTGAGTGTAGCCGGGCATGAGAATGTAACTGCCCTCACCCCCAGCCCCTGTGCGCAGCATTTCCGAAGCGGTACTCCCACCGGGAGAGGGGGAAACCGACTCCTTTCTACCCTCGAGAGAAGGGTAACTGCCCTCACCCCCGGCCCCTGTGCGCAGCATTTCCGAAGCGGTACTCCCACTGGGAGAGGGAAGGACCGACTCCCTTCTCCCCTCGGGAGAAGGGTTGGGGATGAGGGAGTTTTTCAAGTCATTCTCGGCGCGTTCGACCAACGCGGCTTGCAGATCAACCAAAGCGGCATCCAGCCCGGGAAGATGATCCAGCATCCATAGGCGGAAATCGGTGGCAACCTGATCGTTGCGGCTGCGCCCGGTGTGTAGTTTTCCCGCCAAGGGGCCGATTAGTTCTCCCAGCCTGCGCTCCACGGCGGTGTGGATGTCTTCATCGCCGGGAGCAAAGTCAAAGCTCCGGGATTGAAACTCGGCCTCGATAGACAGCAACCCAGCCTCAATTTTAGTCCGTTCATCCGCCGTCAACACGCGGGCATCCTCCAGGGCCGCAACCCAGGCCAGGCTGCCACGCACGTCTTGGGCTGCCATGCGTCTATCAAAGCCAATCGATGTGTTTAGGGTCCACATCTGCTGGTCAGTATTTTCTTTAAAACGTCCTTCCCATAGTGACATTTTTTTCTCCGTAAGTTGATCGGTGGGTAAATTGGGAAACGGAAAACCAATCTACCATTCCCCAATCTACCATTTCACCAACAGCCTAATCCCGCTTGAAGCGCGAATAATCTGGCTTGGGCATATCCATCCCAGAAACGGGCAGCTTGTTGAGGGCGCGCACTTTCAGCGGCAGGCCATAGAGGTGGATAAACCCCTCCGCGTCGGATTGATCGTAGACATCTTCTTGCCCAAAAGTGGCGAAGTCTTCCCGGTAAAGGGTGAAGGGGCTTTTGCAGCCAACAGAGATGATGTTGCCTTTGTAGAGTTTGAACTTGACTGTGCCGGTGACGGGGCCTTGCGTGGTGCTGACAAAGGAATCCAGGGCCTCACGCAGGGGTGAAAACCACATGCCGTTGTAGGTAAGCTCGGCATATTTTAGGGCGATGACGTCTTTGTAATTGATGGTGGCTTTATCGAGCACCAGGGATTCTATTTCCCGATGGGCGGCTACCAGAATAGTGCCTCCGGGCGTTTCATACACACCGTGAGATTTCATGCCCACCAGGCGGCTTTCGACCAGATCGGCGCGGCCAATCGCGTGTACTCCGCCGATGATGTTGAGCTTGGCGATGAGTTCTGCGGGAGATAGTTTTTCGCCATTGACAGTCATTGGTGTACCAGAATCAAATTCGATTTCTATGTATTCGGGTTCATCGGGGGCGTCTTCAGGCGAAGCCGTTAACTGGAACATATTTTCACTTGGCTCGACCCAGGTTTCTTCCAATGGGCCGCCTTCGTGGGAGATGTGCCACAGGTTACGGTCGCGGCTGTAGATGGATTTTTTGGTGTTGGGGACCGGGATGCCGCGTTCGGCTGCATAGTCGAGGGCATCTTCCCGGGAGCGAATGTCCCACTCCCGCCAGGGAGCGACAACCTGCAAACGTGGATCGAGTGCCATCACGGTGAGTTCGAAGCGGACCTGATCGTTGCCTTTCCCGGTCGCGCCGTGAGCAATCGCGTCCGCGCCGACTTGGTGAGCTACATCTACCAGGTGTTTGGCAATCAGGGGGCGGGCGACTGATGTTCCCAACAGATATTTACGCTCATAGATGGCCCCGGAGCGCAGCATGGGGAAGAGGTATTCCTCGGCGAATTCTTCTTTCATGTCGTGGATGACCAATTGACTGGCTCCGCTGGCGAGGGCTTTTTCTTCCAGCCCGTCCAGTTCTTCGGCTTGACCAACGTCGGCAGTGAAGCAGACAACTTCGCAGCCATAATTTTCTTTCAACCAGGGCACGATCACAGATGTGTCCAGGCCGCCAGAATAGGCGAGTACTACTTTTTCGATAGATTTACCAGACATATATTTCTCCTTTTTCCTCATCCATCCCGCTTCGCTCTCTCATCGCCAGGCATCCCCGGCGGATGACGGACGAGGGAAAGGTTTGGGAAGGGTGAGGGAATAAAAAAAGCCCTCCTTTGGAAGGAGGGCTAATTGACAAACATTGGGTGGGTTAATTTTTAGATCTTATCTACCCAAGCACAAACACCGACCTTCCGGGGTGGAGGACGACTTGGTACGACGAGCGCGGCGGGCGTTTGTGGTTAAGTTAATCATATTAGGCAGAAGTTTAGCAAATGAATATGTTTTCGTCAAGGGGAGTCAGGGATCGGGAATCAGTGGATCAGGGGATCAGGGTATCAGGGAATCAGTAGGTTTATCTCGTTTATCTCGTTCCATCCGCTCTGCGGTAGAACGCATCATCACTTGCAGTGCAACCACTACCGAAAATATCTCGTTCCATCCGCTCTGCGGTGGAACATATCATTACTACGTAGAAATCTTGTCTCATCTGCGCTGAAAGCGTGCCACACGGTGTTGCCAGCGGCATACAAAGCAAGGCACGCACAGCGAAGCAAAAGAATTTTGCCCCTCAATGAGTTAAATAAAATGAATAATAATGATTTTCTGCTACAATACGTATGCTAGGAATTACGCAATTCAAGGTGCGACGCACTTTCTGAGTTCAATCCATAATACTTATCACGATTCGAGGAGACTTACAATGACCAATGAAAACAGAGAAGCTGTTATACTTAGCGCTGTACGCACGCCTTCGGGAAAATTCCAGGGCAGTTTGAGCGGCATCCCCGCCCCGAAGCTGGGCGCAATTGTCGTGAGGGAAGCTGTCGAACGCGCAGGGATTCCTGAACCTACCGAAATCGATGAAACTTTGATGGGAAATGTCGTCTCGGCAGGGTTGGGGCAGAACCCGGCTCGACAGGCGTCCTTCTTCGGGGGGCTGCCTGCCACAGTCGGAGCGACCACCATCAATAAGGTCTGCGGCTCTGGCCTAAAAACGGTGATGCTTGCGGCCCAGGCAATCCGCGCGGGGGAAGGAAACCTCTTCATCGCTGGAGGAATGGAAAATATGAGCCGCGTTCCTTTTCTGATAAACGCTCGCACGGGGAAACTGCGTTTTGGTCATGATCAACTTACTGACGCTCTTTTGACCGATGGTTTGTGGTGTGCTCTCGAAGATTGGAGTATGGGAAATGCCGCCGAGTTCATCGCCGAGGAATACAACATCAGCCGCGAGGCTATGGACGAATTCGCTTATAATAGCCACAGGAAAGCTATCTACGCGATCGATAATGCTAAGTTCGAGGCAGAAATCGTTCCCGTCGAGGTCAAAGGACGTAAGGGAAAGGTCACTATTTTCGATACAGACGAGACCCCGCGCCGAGACACATCCCTGGAAGTGCTGGCTAAGCTGCGCCCAGCTTTTGTCGAGGGTGGAAAAGTCACCGCAGGCAACGCTCCAGGACTTAATGACGGTGCTGCCGCAGTGGTGGTCTCCAGCCGCTCTAAGGCTGAAGAGATGG
>JAYELX010000501.1:0-3890 GCA_034717875.1 Chloroflexota bacterium
TGACTCCACAACCGTCCACTCCATCATAGCCCCCAGATTGGTTTTGGCTTCGGTAGCCGATACGCGCTTAGGCATAGTGTGCTCCTTAATTTACCCAATTAGTTAATCAATATATTGATTATATCATGCTCCAGGAATGGGTTGGGAGGAAAGGGTGTGCATTGGAAATTGGGGCTATCGAAAATCTCAGTAAAAGGGCCGCTCCGCCTGATGAGCGATCGCCGTATTGTGTATTGACACGACAGAGGCTATCTAATCCCAATGATGATACTAGAACCCATGCACGGCCAGGCTGGTTCCGCCATTGATGGTGCCAGATTTGATGGATTGAATTTGAACGACCAGGGAAATGGGTGTTTTTGCTGTGGGTGGTTTCTTTATCTTTTCTGACGCGCTTGGTTACGAACGTTATGCAAATCAATAATTTCGGCGATTTCATATCGAACAGGAGTGCTGTCTGGCACAGGCCGAATACGAATTACTGGTAGAAAATGACCTGTACGACCATGCAGCTCGGCAAGCAGGGTAACAGCCGCAAAATTGTAGGAGGGCGGATTGATCACAATTGGTACTGTTTGCCATTGCTTTGATTCAATCCCCAGGGGGTCTAATAAAGAGCGCACTTGCTCCGGATAAGGTTTATCGTTGTCAAATTTGGCAGGGATATCAATAATCTCTGTGATTTCTTTGCTGGTTAGTTCTTGAATCTGCTCTTGTTGTTCTGACGTGATCGGATGTGAAAAGTTAAGTATAAGCATAGGATGAATCTCAATTTGATCGCTTTCGTTTATCGAGGGTTAATAAAACCCAGCCAAAAGGAGCCAGGGGCAGGATGGTATTGCCATCGTCCTTGACCACAACCCTTTTGGAAACAGGGAAGGATTCGACTTGGCTGCGCCCCTTTTGCATGCGGAAATCACGCAGCAGCTTTTTGAACAATTGCTGATCTTCTTTTAGATGGGAGCCAAAGGTCTTGCTATCCCAACCGCCCCCCCAGCCAAGCTGCAAGACAGCGCGCATTTCGCCCAGGTTTAAGTCAGCTAGCCGACGATAGAATTTAGCGATTCTGGTGATGCCAACCTGTTCGAACCATTCGATTAAAGGTTCAAGCCGAGCCACGCTGTGAGCCTGTACGCGGGGCATTAGTTCTTCAAGCCAGTGTTGTCGATCTTGAAAATGAAGTTCCGGCTCGGCCCAATCCTCAAAAAGAGTGTCGTCAATTTTGATAGTCCCTTTTAGGGTAACCTCATCTCTAAGGGCTTCTAACTCAATGGGCGAGCCCGCCTCTTCCTTGGTAAGAACCTGGGCATTGACCAGGATAAGACCTTGTCCGGGTTTCTTCAAACCAACCAAGTCAGAAACTTGCAAGGCGCGCAACAAATCATGCTGGGGGTCAGGGCCAAAGAATTTCCGTTCCAGCTTTTGACCCGCCCACGATCTTCGATGTCCAATAGCATGCCGCTTTAGACGGGGGTTCACTTCATCCCAGCCGTGCCAGGCCAGGGCAGTGCGTAAGGCGCCTTTCAAAGATGATCCCGGAATGTAAGGATGATCAAAAACATCTTTGATAAACGATTTGACCCGAGCATCATACTTCCCGGAACGCGGGGTCCCTTTAAGAGCGTAGCGAGCAAATCGTCGATATTCATTTTCATCCAAAAGCTCACCGGGCAAAGGATAGCGTCCATGCGTGTTCTGCCACTCGTCCTCTTTGGCTTCCAAAACTTTGTCTATGTCCAACCGGTAGGTGATATTTCCTCTGGTGACAAAGTCAAAGCCATGGCGCAGTTCATCACCATCGCCGATGTGAATGGGGGAAAGCGTATCTAGCTGCAAATTGAAAACGGTCATGAATGAGCCTCCTCGTCAACCTGAACGCCCACCGCGACTGCAAAACCATTCCGCCATACTGCATGGTCTAACGGCTGATTGCCACCATAATCTGGCTGAACGTCGACCATCTGGCCAGGTGGATGGTGGTTGGCAGGGCCCAAGACGCTTCCCTCTACCAACAGATTAACACTGCGCCGACGCTGCGCTTTTGACGACAGCGTCCCAACCCAGCCTCCTACATTTTGCAGAGCGTAAGCGGCCCGGGGTGCCTGGAGCAGATGGGTTTCCTCTTCGTGTACCAGGTAGCGGCTGAGCGTGGTCCAATAGTCTCCATCCTGGTCGGGGAATGTGACTGTCTCGGTTTTCTTGATTTGACAAACGCCAAAGCCACTGCTGCGTTCGCCGCCTAAACCAGCATAGCCCAATTCATCTAAGAGGAGATGAACTTGATTAGCCAGTTGTTCGCGTTTCTTTCCCAGCCATTGGATGCCAAACCATAAACCGCAACCGTAGTTGAAAGCTGTTTGGCCGCTGTGATAGATGGTGGAAGCAGAAGAATGACGCTCGATAGCCACGCGCGGGCGTTGAACCACTTTCCACAACTGTAAGTCTTTAGGCTCAGTTTGACGGAACCTTTTTGGGAATTTCTCTCTTTCGTCTCCAAAGAACACGATGGTTTCCTTATGCGCTTTCTCGGTTTGTCCCCACAAGGAAGCCAACGACTCTCCAGCAATCAATTGGCGAAAGACTCGCTCCGAGACAAAATTGACTCGTTTAAGCTTTTTGGGGCGAGGGCCATCGGCGGGAATTTGGCCCATCTTCAGCATAGGTGGAGGTAAGAAACGAACCGTTCCAGCGCGCGGAAAGACAGATGTGAGCGCGAATGGGGGCTTCCTGTCCATAAAATGAGCGCAAAAGGCAGCCGTTTTTTGATCGCCGTGCAAGATTGCCTTGCGAGCGACCAGGGCGGCAAAGAGGGAATCGGAAGGAAAAGAGACACCGCTCTCCTCCAAGCCCAATCCGCGGCGACCAAAATGAAAGCTGTCGCCGTCAATATGCCATATTTCCAATTGCATAGTTCACTCTCCTGTAGAGAGCTGTTCTTTTGCCCAGACTGTCAATTCGTCTATTTTGTCTAACGCATCTTGGACACTATCGAATGTGTCAAATTCGGGGGCTTTGCTGTAATCTTGGCTGGAGCGTGCGTAAATTTTTATCTTTTCAAATTCAACCTTGCCGCTGCCGCGTGAGCCAGAGCCGCCCAAATAATCATCCTCAACAAGCTGAAGGGCTTCTAAGATAGGTTTCAATAGTGCAAAATCATCGTCTTCATAAATACCAACGACCAATTCAGCGGGGCCAAAAACAGCACCGGCAGGCACGCGTTCAAGATCACGAGGGACGGCTGCGCTGGTGACGCGTAGGACATTTCTACTTTGGAGAAAATAGGACATTTGTACTTTGGGTTGACAGGGGGAGTTGGGTTCTTCGCAGATCAATCGCATATGTGTTTTGTCTGGATTCATCTCCAATTAAGGATGTCATCGCGAACGTAGCTTGCTGAGCGTGGCAATCTCTTGTTAGCACAAAATGAGCCATTTTATTGTCATTCAGCAGGTTGCCACGTCATCTGGGCGTAAAAAACGATACCCCTCTTCCTGTAGAGTAGAGGAGAGGGCAACAATGTTTAGGCTACGGCATAGCTCGGTTTCAGGGTTTCCCTTAGGTGCCTTAATAACCGCATGCCATACATCGCGACCCACTCCCCCCTCGTCGAACCGGACGTGCGGTTTTCCCGCATCCGGCTCTCCTGTAAGCTCTCGCCTTGGGCATTCATCAGTTTCTCGGTTTAGCCTTTTGGCACAGCCCCGCCCTCAGAAGAGCGAGTTTCCCCGGTTTCCCGGTTTTTCCGTAATCGAACATTCCGCTCAAGCGGCACTCCTTTCATCTCGATTGGGGCATTCCTACAACAAGGCCCCTTCACTCCACGGGCATTACCCCGTTTCATCGCTACTATGAGCCTATCCGATCCCCACCCAGAAGCACTTCAGCGGTTA
>JAYELX010000501.1:3990-8671 GCA_034717875.1 Chloroflexota bacterium
AAGCGGCACTCCTTTCATCTCGATTGGGGCATTCCTACAACAAGGCCCCTTCACTCCACGGGCATTACCCCGTTTCATCGCTACTATGAGCCTATCCGATCCCCACCCAGAAGCACTTCAGCGGTTATGTCTTCCCACTTCGTGTTGGACTCTCACCCTTTCTGGTGGGTCTCCCAGGTTCCTGTTTGATCTTTCAGCGCATGCCGTCCCCTTACACCCCGGAGAGCCCGAAGATTGCTCTTTCCTATTTCTTCATCCTCGGTTCTGGCTTCGCCACTTGCGGAAGGTTGGCCACTCTCATCTTGTGTCTAACGAGGCCGATTCGGGTTCGCTTGCCGCTACGGCTTACGCTTTTGCCTTTTGAGGCTTCACCTAGACAGATTGCTCTGCCCTGTGCTCAATTGGCTATTTGGCTAACGGGAAATTTCCAAAACGAACTCCTCTCAGTTCGTAAAATCATTCAGTCTTATCCTGGCACGCCGCAACGACACTGTTTTCAATGTGCTATTTTTCAAATGCGATTGCCCTGGGGTTCTTCGTCTTGAACTTCTTCCGCGATTAGCCACTGAATGAATTCGGCGGCTGGTACGGGAAACGTGTTTGGCCAGTGGCACGCCAAGCAGAAATCGCACATGCGAGGCACGTAAAGAGAGCCTGGGCGTATACCAAATGGGTACACACCGTGCAACTGTATGGCAGAGCAAAATACGTTTGTAAGCTTTTATGTTTTTCTATTCACCGTTTATTTTCTTAATCTTCATAAATCATCGTATGTCACTGCGAAGTGCGTTCGCTTTGCGTGCCTCGGCAAAACCACTGAGATAATTTGAGGTTATCGAATAAAAAAACCTGGAGTAGTTCTCCAGGTTTTTTGTGTTTAATCTTGTCTCGATATGCGATCACAGTTGTTCCGTTTATTGCTGGGTTTTATTAATGGCAGCTATTATCGGCATCATCTGTTCGGGCCAATTGGTTGTGATCGAGTCAACTTCCATTTCCACCAGCTCCCGCAGGCGATCTTCGTCATCCACTGTCCAGGTCCAAATAGACAATCCTTTTTGATGAGCTTGTTGGACAATCTCTAGGTTGACGAAGGCATGGTCAATATTGATCCCGACTGCTTCAACCTGTTTAGCCGCGGTCAGATAACGAGAGCGAAACACCGCTGCCGGTCCCGTGAGGGCAAACTGTTTCAATGCTGCATTGAGATTCAAGAGAACAGACAGGCGCGGTTCTCTCGCCCGGATTGTTTTTATACAGTCTTGTGTGCATCCGCTAATGACAACCTGGTTCAATAGATGCATATCTCGAATTATTTTTATCGCAACGGGGATGACGCGCTCTGTTTTTAAGTCCAGATTGATAGGCACCCGATTCTTGGTCAGATCTAAAACGTCGTCTAAGGTCAAGATACGTTCCCCTGCGAATTGGGAAGATTTCCAACTGCCGACATCCAACAGATTAAGTTCTGATAAAGTATATTCAGTTACATCCCCCTGCCCATTGGTTGTGTGTTCGATGTTAGCATGGTGGATCAGAACTGGGATGCCATCCTGGCTGATATGAACATCCACTTCAACCATATCGACACCCAGAGTGATTGCCTGTTCAATCGCTAAGCGAGTGTTTTCAGGAACGGGGCCAGAATTTCCTCGATGAGCAATGAGTTGAGTGTTAAGGGGTAATTGATATGGCACTTGTTTAGTCCTGTTTGGTGCTCGCCAGCAACTTTTCTACGTCAGCCAGATTGCCATTCCAGGGGCCAGGTTTTTCTTGCTTAAGTGTGGCCACAGCACCAGCAAAGCGGCAGGCCTCTGCGGGTGAGGTGTTCAGTCGTTTACCCAAATAGGTGGCAAAACAGGTGTCGCCCCGGCCAGTGCGTCCGTCCAGCGAACGCGGGGTAAAAGGAGCTTCGTAAAGTTCGCCATCGGCGAAGACAGTCACCCCGGATGACTGGGTGACGATAACCTCGCGGGGACCGTAATCGGCCAGTTGGCGGGCAGCCACACGCAGGTCTTTTTGACCAGTAAGCAACTCGGCTTCAGCGCGGTCTACTTTGAGGTAGGTTACGTGTGAGAGGCCCTCGTCTATCTCAGACCATTCGCGGAAGACCAGATGATCATTATCACGGACACGCACAAACCCTTGCACATCGAGAGCTATTGGCCCTCGGTCAGCCAGGGATTTCAACAGGGGCAAATCCACCTCGCCAGCGATAATGGGGACGACGAGATAGATACGGGCGGAAAGGTTGGGGATATCTTCTGGACGAAAAGAGCCGGCAAATCCATAGGGTTTGCATATCCGCCGTTCCATATCGGCAGAATTGTATATATTCTTAATGCCCGATGTCTCCTGAGCAGGAGCGGCGAAAACTTGGGCGCCTTTGAGTCTCAAGGATTCGAGGCGCGGGAAGTCATCGGGGTGCATGCGAGTAACAACGACCACACTCAACCCAAGTTGTCGCAGCGCCATCCCGCCGTAGTAGACCGCTCCCCCCGAAGCTTTCTCAGTCTGGCCGTCAACTACCAGTGTATCCTTGGCGAAGTGGCCAATCATCATAATATCAACTTTGTTGTTCATTTAAAATCTTTGTCCTTTTGTGTTTTATAAAAACAATCACGATATAAGTTTAATGGTATCCTCTCCAAAAAACAGGGGAGAATTTGAACTTTTCGGGGCTTGAATCTATGGGTTCACCTGATTTCGAAAAAGTTCAACTTCTTTACTCGCTTTGCGTGTCTTCGGCATCCCGAAATATGGAATGGAGATGTCACGTTCAATACTTGTCAGCAAGTAATAAGTCGGGAGCATTACTACAAATGCCATCCACTTCCAGTCGATATAAGGCAGCAATTTCAGACTGCCGCTCTTCGTGCCATGAAAAAATACCCAGCCCTGCAGATCGCACGTTAAATAACCATTCTTTCGTTAGCAATTTGTGAGGTTGATCTGCCCGCCCTTCCCAGGCGGGATGCACATATTGGGCACCCACAGCTTGAGCCAGTTTAACGGCATCGATGTTGACTGCATCAAATAGCACAGACGTGACGATATTTGGATGCAGTGCTTTCGCCCGCGCAACCCAGTCGGGACGAAATGAACAAATAATAGTTTGGTCGAAGATGTTGTGCTGTTGTATCGCCTCGACAACAGAGCGAACAACAGAACTGCTCTTTATCTCTAGATACAGGTTGAGGTCATGATCCAGGCAGCATATAATCGCCTCTTCCAATGTCGGAATGGTTTCCCCATCTCCGGCATCCAACTTTTTTAGATCGCTCAAACTATACTGTGAGACACTGCCGCAGCCATTTGTCGTTCGGCTCAAATCGGCATCATGGATGATTACAGGGATACCATCGGCGCTATTATGTATATCTAATTCGACCATGTCCGCACCGAGTTCGGCCGCCTTGATGATGGCAGCGAGTGTGTTCTCGGGAGCGTAGTCAGATGCACCCCGGTGTGCAATGCGTAAGCAATATTCAGATAAATTCGGCATATTTTTCATTCCACCCCCCTCAATCCCCCCGCCACGGGGGGAAGCTAAAAAACCATCCCTCGCTATGGGGGAAAATAAGTACTTTTCATGGGGATATCTTTCCATGTATTGCGACCGCTTCTATAATGGTTTTTACCATCTCGAGATCGGATTCCGCGTTGACGTCTTCGATATAAACACCGCACGGGCTGGGTAGGTCTGGGTATGGAAGTCCGTTAATGGCGAGAGCCTCCGAGACGTTTTTGATGGCCTGGGCGTAATCAGCTGCGAGCTTTTCAATTTTTCGTTTGGCATTATCACGATCTGCGCTGCTGTTGCGGTCAATGCGCGTGGCGCCGATCCCCAGAGTGAGCGGTTTTCCGCGCTGAATGGCTTGTTCCACATAGGTAGAAAGGGGGGCTTTGTCAGCATCAAGCTTGATAATGAACTCCGGGCAGAGACTGAGCTTGAAATCAATCAGTTCGATCAGCGCATCTGTTGCCGATTCTGTTTCGACTTTGCGCTGCTCATTCACTCCAGTCTGGCGCATGGGCATATCGCCGCGGTAGTTTGCAACGAATACGCGCTCGCCCCAGGGGAAATCCCGAATCAGCCGGTGAACGGGAGGGGCTGCAATTTTCCGAAATAAACGCGGCCCGATAAACACGGGCGAACCGGAAGCGTCAGAAAGCTCGATCCAGACGTTTGGAATACGTTGTGACAGGCGTGCACACCAGGGGACGAAAACTTGCTCGGTCAGATGTGCAAGCAGGTCGGCGACAAAATCAGGTTCATCCATCAAAGCAAAAAGCAACGCCTCCTGCCCGAAGATGTCGGCGGCAAGGCTATAGGGAGCGGGGATGTGCGCTACTGGTTCTCGGCCCGTCAACTCGGAAAAACACACCAGCATTTCTTCGATAATCTGGGGAACGATGCCTTCGAAGTCTGGTTTGCCCAGCTCATGCCAGTTTTTTCGATAAATAAGCGGCTCTCCTGCGTTCACGCCGGGGGCGTGTTTTTTCGGGTACAGCATGGCTTGCCCGAGTGCCTCCGCACCGAAAGCGTAGACTGGCCAGTGCAGGGTCAGTTTGCGGATTCCCAGCAAACGCTGGGTTATCAACGTCGTGCGCACATATCGCTGTGGGTCGCCTTTGTAGAAATCCGCGGAAACCAGACCGTAAAGCTGGTTAAGGATTG
>JAYELX010000502.1:0-8646 GCA_034717875.1 Chloroflexota bacterium
GCAATCATGAGGGCTATGTTATCTGGCACGCTCAATCTGGTGCGCCGCGCAGTGGGCCGCTTTTCGATGTGTTTCGCTATAGTTATTGGACTTATGAGCAGCTCGGTGCTGATGTTTCCGTCCTGAAGGCTATGCCGAAACAGGTTAGCAAAAACCATTCTGAAGCCGGGGAGTTTCGGGTGGTTCACGCTTCTATGAAAGGGGAGCGGCGCGGTATTTACCCTGGAACGGATGAGGATGCTTTATTGGAGTTGATTGCTCCGCCTCCCGCGGTGCTTGCTGTGGGGCACACCCATCGGCCGCTGATTCGTCGAGTGGAGGATGCGCTGGTTGTCAATGCTGGTTCTGTGGGGCTTCCTTTCGATGGCGATCAACGCGCTGCGTATGCACAGATTGTTTATAAGGGCGGCAGCTGGAGTGCGGAAATTATCCGGCTTTCGTATGATGTGGCCCAGGCCGAGCGCGATTTCTACGCGACTGGGTTCTTGCGGGATGCTGGGCCTCTTTCGAGGTTGATTCTTCTCGAATTGCAGTTATCGCTTTCGCAGTTTCATTGTTGGGTAAATAGATATATGGATTCAGTTCTCGAGGGGGAGATCAGTGTGGATGAGGCTGTTGAGGAGTATTTGGGGAATCCTATCACTCAACTGTGTTGGTAGGGAATTAATCGGCGAGGGTTAGATAGCAGTGGTGAATACAGGTGACGGTCACCCACAAAGATATCTTATTGAGGAAAATATACTGGTCAGATGGATGATTCGACGAGTGTACTGGTTGTATAGGCGACAGTCACCTAATTAAAGCTCGTCTTCGCGGTAATATCTCTTCTCTACGGAATGGTATAACAGTTCGCAAGATGGGCAATGCCACCAAAGCCAATTTTCGCTTTGAGACATGGTTACATGGCATTCTGGGCAGACATATCCTGTTCCTGGAATTGGTGGCGTAAGTTGAGCAGCTACTTTTGGGGGTTTTAATTCTAAGAAGGGGCCATTGCGCAGCAAGATAATCCGACAGGAGCCCAATCTCCATCCGACAATTCTGCGGGCGTCATCCGCGGATAGTGCTTTCACCTCCCATATTTCACCTGTTTCACGGTGCACGATCCGGTAGTGCGGCATTGCGTTTGCTCCTAGATGAATATAGGTGACAGTCACCTATAAAATCGATGCACATTCTGAATTGACTTGCTAACCAGCGGTATTTTATAACAAGACACTTTTGAAGGTGACTGTCACCTTATCAGGGTTTTACGTCTCGGGCACAGCGGAAGCCGATATTGCTTCCTCTCAGAAGTGGGTTGAATTGTTTGCGCAAAGTGGTGTTCAAATTGAGTTCGCTATCGATATAGGAGCCTCCACGCAAGACGCGATGTGTAAGTCCGAAATCAGATGATGCCTCAGGGTCGCCGCCGGGGTAGACGTTGTACCAATTGCTTACCCATTCCCAAACGTTGCCGGCCATATTATAAACTCCATAAGGGCTAATGCCTCTACTGTGACTGTCTACTTTCATTGTGTCGCCTCCGCAAGGCCCTATTGGCCAGTAATTGGCTAGAGAACAGTCATTTTTTAGATTTTCCCCCCATGGGTAGGTGCGTTCATCATCGCCGCGAGCTGCTTTCTCCCATTCGGATTCTGTGGGCAAACGAGCATCGCGCCAGCGGCAATAATCGTAAGCTGATTTCCATTTCACATATATTACCGGGTAGTCGGCGTATATGGGATTTTCATAATACTGATAATGGGTATGAGAATTTGTCAAATGGGGAGGCGGACAGGATTCGTCTTTCACACATTCGGCATACTGAGCGTTGGTTACTTCATATTGATCTATATAATATGTTGGCAGGTAAACTTCACGTGCTGGATACTCATCTCGATTGCCAGAATCAGACCCCATCACGAACAGGCCTTCTGGAATGAGCATCATTGGCACGTTATGCGCGTCTACGAACGGGATTTGTTCTGATGCTTGCGTCAAGGTGGGAATAGTTGTGGCGGTTGCAGATGCAGTTGATGATGGCGAGGGTGTTGAGCTTGGAATTGTAGTCGCAGTTGCAGGTGCAAGCGATGGCGTCGTTGTTTGGGGGACATCCATAGAAAATGTTTCGGTGATCGTTGGCGCAGGTGCTGCGATCGGCAAAATGAACTGCTCCCAAAAACCTGAATAGATAAGAGCAGCCACTCCACCTAGAATCACTATGCTCAGTAGGATAATAGCTCCAAGAAATTCAGCAAATAAACTGTAAGAAAATGCTCTTTTTGTATTGCTGGTTTCTTTGCTCTCATGATTGCTTCGAGGGTGAACGCCGTGTTCCTGACAGGCTTTTAGCAATTCAGAGAATTTCTCATTGTAATTATTGTGTTGAAAAGTAACCCGGTGAAACTCGGACAAAATAAACTCAAGCTCAGAAGGGATGGCGACTTTTTTATAGCAAACAGGAACGATGGGTTTGTTGTGTTTATCGGCTGCGTGAAGTTCACGTTTAACGTATTTTGATTGCACCGATTTGGATGAAAGCACAATCAAGAAAATATCAGCCGAGCGAATTCCCTCGACAACATCTTGTCTCCATTTATCCCCTGGCAGAATGTCACTGCGGTCAATCCATACGTTGATACCGTTTTTCTCGAGATCAGATACTAAACGGTTTGCAAAATCCACGTCTTCGCGTGCGTAGCTGATAAAAACTTGGTCAGTCATAAATATTCCTTCGTGGGTGTTGATTGAGTATTGTTATCATTACTCTTGCGGTTATGTTCATCAGAAAGTATATCATGACATTGTTGAAAACATTCAGTACACCGTACATCGTAAACATAATTGCTCAAAATATTAGTGGTGCGTTGCATCTCAAAGATGCGCTGCACCACGGGTTGACCAAGAATCCCCTTGAATAACCCGAAGTGCAATATTATGCTCTTTGGGTACGCATTTTCCAAATGCAATGCACTTCTATCGCCGCTTAACCAACAGGATTTTGAGCAACTACTCGTAAACGAAGTAATTACGCATATTCGCAACTCCCATGCTTAGAATTGAAATCCCAAGCTAAAAGCTCAAGTCGGCTTGAGCTGACTAAAAAATAGAATTTTCAACTAAAATTGATGTCAACACAGCAATTCCCGATATTATGAAGAAGAGGCAAGACTTCGGAAGTCTCGAACGACATATTTCGCTAACAAAAAGGCATCCGAAGACTTCCGAAGTCTGGTTTTAGTTTCAAAGCGGGAATTGCTGATGTCAACACAATCTTTCTTTACAGAGTATTCAGCTCTATTGGGGTGAATGTAATCCGATTTCCGGCAGGGCGATTGCATTGCTCGGCCAGACCGTGTTATACTGCCATTCATTATGAAACATGCACTGAATTTTGCTACAGAACTAGCTCGACAAACTGGAGAGCTGTTGATGAAGTATTATCAACCCGCCGGGATACGCGCTAATGTGAAAGCAGACCATACGGCCGTCACAGAAGCAGATTTGGCCGCTGATGCTCTGATTCGCGCAGCCATTAAAGATCAATATCCAGATGATGGTCTGATCAGCGAGGAGTCTGGCAGCATTTGCCCCACGGGGAAACCCATCGTTTGGGTAGTGGATCCCCTTGATGGAACCACAAACTTCAGCCTGGGGCTGCATTACTGGGGTGTATCTATTGCCCGATTGGTCGATGGCGAACCGGACACAGCCGCGCTTTATTTCCCCTTGTTGAACGAATTATTTACAGCCCAGCGCGGCGAGGGCGCATTTCTCAATGGGGAATCTCTGCAAACCAAACCCCCAAATAAAGACAACCCTTTTTCTTTCTTCATTTGCTGTTCACGCACCCATCAACGCTATAAGATCAAAGTTCCCTACAAAACGCGAATACTGGGATCAGCGGCTTATGGATTGTGTACCGTTGCCCGCGGCAGCGCCATGCTGGCCCTAGAAGCAACGCCGAAAATATGGGATTTTGCCGGTAGTTGGTTGGTAACGCGTGAAGCTGGTGGCGTGGTTCAGTTCTTGGACGATGGCTCCCCCTTTCCGTTGATTGAGGAAGTAGATTATACAAACAAGGGCTTTTCTATTTTAATGGCCGCTACCCCTGAAGTAGCGGCGCGCGCCCGGCGGAATATCACCCCCAGAAGGGATGAATAATTTGCTTTACTTTACCCCCAAAAAGGCCTGGATTCTGTGAACATTCTTTCTGTTAGTGATACTGTTGTCCCCTATATTTATAGCCCGGCAATTAAGAAGAAATACGGCTGTGTTGATT
The DNA here is from genome assembly GCA_034717875.1 of Chloroflexota bacterium. Taxonomy (GTDB): domain Bacteria; phylum Chloroflexota; class Anaerolineae; order Anaerolineales; family UBA11858; genus JAYELX01. The sequence continues at coordinate 4,265 of JAYELX010000502.1, forward strand.
TTGTGATTGCATGTGGGGATTTGCCCTATTATTACCAGGAATTCATAATCAGCATGTTAAACGTCCCGCTATATTTTGTACACGGAAATCATGATTCGGAGATCGAGTATGGGGAATTTGGTGAGCGTCGATATCCGCATGGCGGGACCAATTTACATCGACGCGTGATTTATCGAAGAGGGGCGTTGATAGCAGGGATTGAGGGGAGCATTCGCTATAAGCCCCAGGGAAAATTTCAATACTCGCAGAGGCAGATGTGGCTGTATGTGATGCAGTTAATCCCGAGTTTCTTTTATAATAATTTGCATTATGGGCGTTATTTGGATATTTTTGTCAGCCATGCTCCACCCTGGGGGATTCACGATCAACCCGATTTGCCTCATCAGGGTATCAAGGCTTTTCGTTGGTTGATCGATGTTTTCAAGCCTCGCTACCATTTCCACGGGCATATACATGTCTATAACCCCAGCACCGTCACCGAGACGCTGTTTGGGGAGACGCGCGTGATCAACACTTATGGGTGTCGCCAAACAGAGCTGGATTTGAGCCGAATCTGTGGGGACTAGCGGCAAATCAAAAGGGGGATTTTCGTGTTTCGCAAGACTTCGTCCACAACGCTGCCAAGCACTACTTCGATGATTGGCTTGGCCTTATATCCCCCGATTAGAATAAAGTCGCAGTTGTTTTGTTCTGCTGTTTCTAAGATGATTTTCGCGCGTTGACCAGGTTCATGGGTGAGGATGGACGCTCCCGCGCCGTGGTCTTTCAGGTATTTCCGCGCTCGACTTTGCAATCTATCAGTGTCGAGATTTTCTTGCTCGATGATGAGTGTGTCGAGTTGGATTCCCCATTTTGAGGCCAAATAAGCCCCGACAAAAAGGGCCTCTTCGGCTTTGGGGGTTCCGTTGTAGGCCAGCAGGGCATGGCTAAGTGACGTAACTGTGTTTGGCACTGCGAGAATGGGGCGGGGGCATCGGCGGATCATGGTGCGGAAGCCTGAACTCAGACGCCCTAGGGGGTGATCGTCTGGCGGGTAGGTTAATTTGCTGACAATCAAGTCTGCCCATCGGGCGCGTTCACAAGTAATGCGGGCCACGGAGCCTGACTCGACGACAAAATTGCCGTTTACGTCCGCGGCTTGGCATTGATGCTGAAAATCATCCGCCAAGGCTTGAGTAGTCTTAGTTTGCGATTCCCCAATGTGCAGCCCCTGTACTTGACTTGATTCCCGACGGGCGATGGTAATGGCTTGCGCTAAAGCAAGCTGTTGTTCATCGGTTTGGCTGATGGGTACCAGGATATTAGAGAAGAGATTCTGTTCACTGCGCTGTGACACAATTTCCTGGCGCCATGTTCCCGGGGCTGGGCCTGATTCCAGCGGGTCGGGAGTGATGGCATCGTATACCTTCGAGGCCAGGCGCGAGAATCGCTTCGAAAGCTCGGGGCTGAATCGATCCATCAGGTCAACGGCGGCAACCTCGGGGCTGATAGTCCACTCCAGGGATTTCTCTAGTTCAGCCTGATGTCTGGAAATCCATAAATGCAGATCGGCGTTTGTGCGTTTGGGGAAATATCGTAAGATGCCTTGATCGCGGATGATTTGTACAACGGGAAAATAGACCGTGTCATACCAGTGAGCGACGGCTTCGGCATAGGAGATAACGCGTTCTTCGTCGAGTCCCATGAAGTAGCGGTGCACGGCGATATGTTCCAATAGAATGGGATATTGACCGGGATTGGTGAAAGTGAGATCGGCGTCTGGACGAAGTTGATCCAGCCTGGTCTTTTCTAGGAAATCGAGATATTCTGCTTTGATGATTAGATCGTCCGGTTGGGTGTCGGGGGTGATGTTGACTTTTGTGCGTACAACTGTCACGTAGGCTTGGATGTTAGGTGCATTGAGATGCCGAGCCACCGAGACGCGATGATTGCCATCAAGTACAAAATAGGCCTCGCCAATTTGGTATACATCGATGGGGGGCAGCCCCTCCAGACTGGTTGCTTTTGCCATCACCCGCGCCCAACGATCTTCATCGCTGTTGAAACGGGGTAGAAAGTCGCGAGTAAAATCGGTATAGCGTCCCACACTGCCGATGATGGCATCGAGAGGAATTTCACGCAGCTCAGTTCTGCCGATTTCCCTTGTGTGAAGTTTTTGACGTACTTCTTCGTATGAGAGCAGTTGGTTGTTTTTTCCGCTTAAACGCTTCAGAATTTCTTGAAAGCTTGCTTGTCGGCGCGCCTCCCTAAAATCGTGGATTGCTTTTATGTATAGGTTCCTATTTTGTGTCATGGTTATGAAACCTCGTTTCGTTTGGAAATGGTTCAAAAATCTTTAGCATTAGCTACTTTCTTATTCCTTGATCTCGACGAACATATAATTCTGTTTTTCGAAAATCAATTTGTATGCTCCTGAGTCGATATTTTGTGAGATTTCTTCTAAAATCTCATTAGCAGCACGACCACGGAAGACAAGCATCAAACGTGCTTCCGGATGTTGATTTTTGATTTCTTGGTAGTAATCATAATCGGAGAAATTGCCGATTGGTATTTGCATATCTTCAAGACCGGGCAAATATTGAATGGGATAATTGGTCATAATCGGTTCGTAGCCCCCAGTTCTTTTGAAGTAATCGTAAATACGGACGTTGATGAAACTTAGCAATATGTCTTTTTGTTGTTCGGTTTGATGGTTTATGAGTACGTCGTCTGGCACCAAAAATCCGCCAATGACGATGATGGCCGTGATTGCTAGAATAACGATGATTAGTTTGATGCGCTCGAATTTGAGTGCATGGATCAATTGCTCTCCGAACGAGATTAATTTTTCCGCGCTCATGCCGACGATCATTCCCAGCAGGGGTAGGGCTATGGATAAATTTCTGGGAAAGGTGCTGAATGCCGCGGCCCAGATGAAAGTGTAGGGTAAGAGGACGAATAGGGCTGTCCACTGGAAGGTAGAATTAAGAAATGGGAGCAGAATCAACACGAAGGGATATAAAAAGACATATTTGCCCAGAAGACCCGCGGCTCGAGTAAGTCGTTCCAACAAGGCGCGCCCCTCATGTCTTGATCCCATCAGAAAAAGGACATTGGTGTCATTTGCCCCAGTGAAAATCCGATATTCATTGAAAATGTACCAGGGGAGAATGATGAGCAGGCTGATCGAAAATGATTTTAGCAGATGCAGTAATTGGGTTTTGCGATTTGATTTACTAGAATTTTTTAGAACGAGTAAGTATGCCAGTACTGGGTAAATTGCGAATATGAAAAGGCCATTTTGTTTTGTGAGGGCAGCGCCGGCCGCGAAAATAGCCCCAAGTTGAATATAATTTATGCGCTGCTCTTGACTGGAAGCAGTTTGAGCTTTTAATAATGTGTAAATAGGGAGAAATGAGAAAAAGGCCAGGGCAACATCTACGTATCCAGAGCTAATATAGCTTCCCAGAAATTCTTTAATTATGAATCGGGTTGCAACCACACCGATAAAATATCCGACATTTTTTGTTTCTAACCCCAAATCAAACATCAGCAATAAAATGAACAGGTTGAAGATGGGCATGAAGCCTTTGGCAAAGAATTGTATCTGCGTGCTTTCGAGAAACGCATAGGAAACGGCGAAGTTTGTTGGAATCAGTTGGGCATAGCGGCGCGTTGCGTTGGGGAATGAACCAGAAAACCATTCTGTAGCCCAGTGATTCCAGGATATGATTGCATCCCATTGTGTAAAAATGGTGTCGGCGTTGGTATACCAGACCTTGAAAGCCCACCAGATGCTGGCCGCGGCCAAGATGCTAAAGAGTACGGCAATAAATCTGGTGATTGTTTTCGATAGAATCTGGTCGTTGCCTGGTAGCCGTTCACTCCCCACCACGGGGCCAATGGGAGACGAAGTTATCCCCTCTCCCCCCGGGAGAGGGTTAGGGTGAGGGCAAGGGGACTGAACAATTACGTTGTTTGTTGTTTTAGGCGGGTAGAGTGAATCTATATAATTGGATAGATTTGTTGTGATGTTGGAGGCGATATTTCCTAGCGAAGGTTCGAGCGTGCTTGCATATAGTTTGAAAAACAGAATTAATTCTATGGCGAAGATGGTGTAATAGGTGTATGAAATGTTTATGCCCACGGCTGTTATTGCCAAGACAATCAGATGGTTGCTGATCAGGCTCAACCCGAAGGAGAAGGTCAATGTTTGGATTGCGCCTGGTTTGATTTTGAAGGCTTTCAAGATTAGTATGCCAGGTAAAAATGTGATTTGAATAAAGGATAATGTGCCAAGTAGAAGCATGGTTTGTTTTATTATTTACACTTACAAGGTTTTTACGTGAGGTGACTGTCACCTATGGGATTGAAGATATAATCTCTAAGCCAGTATATGGCCA
>JAYELX010000503.1:0-8607 GCA_034717875.1 Chloroflexota bacterium
CCATGTCGCACCGCGGCCGCAGCGGTTTGCCGGCAATGGTTGGATTGCACCGCTCCGGCAGTCATCAGGGTTTTGGCTCCCTTAGCCTGAGCGTCCGCAAGGAGAAATTCTAACTTGCGGGTCTTGTTGCCGCCAAAAGCCAGACCGGTTTGGTCATCGCGCTTGACAAGTATGCGCGGCCCGCCCAACTCGGCACTCAGACGCGGCAAGGCTTCGATCGGGGTGGGTAAATGGGCAAATTTTAGTCGGGGGATAGTTTTCATTTTTTTGCTCCTTTGAATCTACTAAAGAAATGATGAGCGTTCAGCCCCCATCTAATAGAACGCGGATTGCCAAAGGCATGCCTCCGGCAATGCGGATCGGGGGGATTTGCGCGGATTTTTTTATTTTTTTCGTATCATCTCAATATTTCAGGGTAGGGTTTTGAACGCACAAACTAGTAATCGGATTATTAGCGAATTAGCGGATGTCTCCGCGAATTGTGGTAGTTATCCGCTTGTCGTTGCCGTCGCTTCGCTTTGCGTGCATCCGCATTGCGTGCCTTTTCGGCAAGGCATGCTATAAATCCGCTGCCAAACTTAAAACGTAGTTGCTCAAAAGCTTGTTGGTCAAGCGCCGATAGAAGTGCATTGCATCTTCGGGATGCAACGCGCCACTAATATTTTGAGCAATTATGGCAGTTTGTTCTCAGCGTATTCAGATTATTCAGCGGTTCAGTGTTCCAAAGCACTCTGAATCGTTGACATGCTGAAGATATGACCACGCTGAAAGACAATTTGTATTACTCAAAATCGTATTAGTCAACCCGTGGTACAGCGCAAACGTAGTTGCTCAAAAGCTTGTTGGTTTACAAAAACAGTTAGCATATCTCGCAATATTAGCACGGTCGGTTTCGCGTAGCACCCTATAAGGGCATCACCGTGCGGGCGTGTTCTTACGAACCCAGTAATTCCCGATATGAGGAAATGTCAAGACTTCGGAAGTCTCCAGTGACCTATTTCGCCAATAAATGCGTTTTCAAAGACTTCCGAAGTCTGCTTCTAGCTACAAAGCGGGAATTGCTGTTACGAACCTAGCAGAATCAACAATTATTTCATTAAATCAATATGTTTCGCGGGTACCACTCCCGCACGGGCGTTAACGCACCGTGCTAAATCTGCGAAGCCCCTTCGGGCTAGAACTTTGGGTGCCATTGGGCATTCGTGCCAATTTGTTGCCCGGACACACAAATTTCTAAAGGGCTGCCCGCTCAAGGGGGCTAAATGGCACCACCAACATTTTGAGCAAGTACCTTTAAACGCTTTCCCCGGTTTTTTGAGATGATACCCTACGGCAACGGCAAAGGTGACATTACTGAACGATTATACTTACTTGTCAATAGTATTGTATTATAATGATATATATGTGTATTTTAGCTCAGAATTGTTCTTAGCGGAACGAGAATTAACAATCTGTCGTGGGAATCGAGGCAGAGGTAGTGGAGTTATCCATCATATGGATGGAATCAGGTAGTTAGGTACAAATTAAAACGAATAAAATTCATTTTTAAGGAACAGTGATGACTTCAAAAGACAGAATTATTTGTCGCCGTTGTAACCAGATTACAAATCATGAGATTGTAAGAAAAGTCACCAGAACTTTTACACCTATAGATTATCCCGAAATGCAAATAGATTATGCTGAAGGAAAGTGGGAAATTCTTGAGTGTCGCGGGTGCGGTGAAGTTACCTTTAGAGAAACTTGGGTGACTAGTGAAGATTATGACCCCAGAACAGGTGATGAAATGCCTGATATTAAATTATATCCCTGTCGTGGCAAAGGTTTAATGTCTGATATTTTACCTTTTGCGATACCTTCAATTTTAAAAAGCATCTATCAGGAAACTGTTGGTTGTTATAATTCCGGAAATTATATTCTCTGTGCTGCGGGTATTAGGGCATTGGTAGAGGGAATAAGTGTTCACTTGGGAGTAAATGGTGGTATCGTAACGTTTTCAAACGAAAAACAAAAAAAACAATATAATCTTCAGGGGAAAATTGAAGGGTTGGTAGAGAACGATTACTTAACCAGAGAACATGCTGATTCTCTTCATGAATTAAGGTTTCTGGGAAATGAAGCGATACATAAATTACAATCACCAAGCGAAGATGAACTGAGACTTGTATTTAGTATATTGTATTTAACATTGGAAAATATTTTTGCGTTATCGGATAAAGCAACTTTACTAAAGCTATTAAGAAGTAAAAGAATAGATCAAAGTAAATCTGAATAATCAAATCTGGAGAATTGCGCCTAACCCAAATTGCACCGGACTTGGCTGGACTCGCCGCGAAAATGACGGTTCGGGGCAAAGGATGTAGATTTTCAAAACGATGGAGTCCCGCAAACCCGCCAAGCCGGTGAATAACCCGTTGGGTAGCAGAAGTTGGAGCAAAATTCGTATAATATGGCGTGGATAAATTTCAAACATATGAAGGGATAAAGATATTCTTATGGGCGAGAATAAGCAGGCTGTATTTTGGGTAGGATTGTTAATAGTTGTTATTCTTATAAGTATGGAATGGAGAATATCAGAGTTGAATATCGGCCCATTAGTTCTCCAGCCACCGAATAATTCTGAAGCACCTACATCTTCATCACAAATAATATTTACTTCAGAAACAATTTCTCAGGCTGAAATTGAAGAGCTAATTGAACGATGGGATATTATTCATGAAGAAGCTGATCGTAATTGGGATCTCAGCCAACTCGACACAGTACTATATGGGGCTGCATTGCAACAACAGACTGACACTGTTAATGGCTTGATTAGGGATAACTGTTATTGGACGATAACTGAATTAGAACCATCTCGTATAGAAAAATTTGATTATGTTGATTCGACCACAATTAAAGTAAAAGTTTATAAGAATTGGGATATGGACAAATTTTGTAATGGGGTAAAAACGGGTGATGAGGATGGTTATTTTTTTGCCCTCTATGATATCAAGAAAATTAATGACCATTGGCTCATAACTTATAAAGATTTTGATCATGAATAAACCTTGGAAGTCAATGTATTGTCAAAAAGAGCAATGTAATCACCGAAGCGATTAGACGCGAATTTGTCCATATGAGAATATAGTTTTCCCAAAATGATCGTTCCTTTGAATCTTGATATGCATGAAACTCAAGTCTTATATATTGCCTGGAGTTTAAGCAACATTGTTTTTATCCAAAATAAACCATATTGAATTTATTGTAATGGAGTTAGAAATAATTAAATGCTGCCCAACCCCGCTTGCACACAGACGGGGCTAACGCCCCAGGGTTGCCGCAGGCACGCACGCTTTGCGTCCCCGAGAGGGAAGCGAGCGGCGCGATTTTAGGCAAACGGTTACGAGCAAAGGATGTTTCGGAACTGAAACGACGAGCGGGTGAATAAATCGTTGGGCAGCGGAAGAGCAGCATCTCTCCATTGACCACACAAGCTGTTCCATATACAATAATTTCAAAGTAAGAGTCAGGTGTCATTCAACGTAAGCGGAAACATCAATGAAAAAATGGACAGTTCAAGATCGCTATGGCAATACCATCTACTTTACAGAAGAACGCTGGCAACATATCTTAGAGTCACGACCTGAGCTGGAACCGCTCTTTGATAGGTTTCTTGACACAATACGAACGGGGCGACGAAAGCAAGACCCACTGATTCCCAATGAGTATAGGTATTACAAACACTTTGACGAGTTATTGCCAGAAAACAACCACTTGGTAGTTGTCGTGATTTTCAAAATGCACATTGATGAACACGGCAAATATACCCCCAACAACTTTGTGGTGACGGGGTGGGCCAAGTATATTTGGTCAAAAAGGTAAGCAAATGAGTAAATCAAAGTTTCATGAGATAAGGACAACAGCGAGTGACGGTACACCAGTGCGTTTTGTTTATGACAAAGAGATAGATATGCTGGAAATTTTCTTTGGCGAGAACGAATCTGCTACAGGTGTCGAACTAACCGATTATATTATTTTACGTCTCAATAAACAAACGCGCCGTGCGGTTAGTTTGATGTTGCTTCATTTTTCCATTTTGACAGAACGTACTGAGTATGGGCCACGTAGTTATCCATTGGACAAGCTGGATGAAGTATCAGAAGGCTTGCGAGAGTTAGTCCTGCACTTGGTAACATCAATGCCTGTCAGCCAGTTTATGAAGTTATCCCATTTTCAGGCATCGCCGATGGAGCAGATCCCTTTTACTTACGTGGAATCACAGCCAGAGATATCCGTGATTTGATACTTCGTCGTTGAAATTATGGATTGCCGCCCACCGATGAATTGCGGTGTCAAGGGCGAAATTGAGAATTGATTGGGGAAGTGAAAAAAGGCAAAGCCGACCTCAAAAAGGGCCGATCTCTTTGGTAACTCATGTTACGCACTTGAGTAGGGCACAATGAGATAAAATCAGGTCAAGGAGAAAAATACGATGAACAAAAAAACTCTAGACCTGTACACAGATTACTTGATTAGCTCATTTGGACAGACGACAGCCACGGGTTTGTCAAAACTTATGGATGGAGAAATCAGCCATGATCAGGTGAGCCGGATGTCAGCAATTCCCGATGTTATGAAGAAGAGGCAAGACTTCGGAAGTCTCGAACGACATATTTAGCTAACAAAAAGGCATCCGAAGACTTCCGAAGTCTGGTTTTAGTTTCAAAACGGGAATTGCTGGCCGGATGTTAGCAAGTCCGGAACTGACAGCCAAAAATTGGTGGCGAATGGTCAAGCCACAGGTGAGATAGATCGAGCGGGACGATGGGCTGATGATCATTAATGAGATTATCTGCTGGCACTATGACCACTCGAAGGGATCAGTCAAAACAAAACTTGACTCCCCCATTCGTCATGAGTATAATTCCATCCAATATATAAAAACCCCTTTGCCGGGAAGAGTAAGTGGATTGGAACCGCTAGAGATGGGATGGCCTTATGCTGAAAGCCGCCCTCGGAAACCTCCCTCCACCGAAAGTCACCCGGTTTGATTGCCGAAGAAAAGTGATATTTAATACCGAGTAGACCGGCACGGGTAAGCCCGTTACAGCGTAACTTTGATCGGCTCTGCCCGTCAAAGGCCAAGAGCGTCAGCGGCAACGCCAACGAACCGAGGTGGTATCGCGGAAGAGTGATCCTTTCGTCCTCAGTGGATGAAAGGATTTTTTGTTTAATAATAGATTGGTAAACTGGGAAACTGGTTAATTGGTAGACTGGTAAACTGGTAGACTGGTAAACAGGGAAACTGGTAAACTGGTGTCGATGACCTTCTATCCAGACTGTTATTACATAAAAAGGAAGGAACTCATGTTATTCAAAGTAGATCAAGATAATAAATCGATTAAAACGGTAGAAGGAGCATCATGGGCACCTGAGGAACTAGATCTGGAGAAATACATACTTCCTGCAGAAAATTCTGATGATGTCTTGCTGAACAAAGCTATCTTTTCTGATGAAGAATTTTTGGTAATTGGTAACCAGATCACTGTTCCAGGTGGAAAACGGGCTGATATTTTGGCACTAGACAGCACCGGCAGCTTGGTTATTATAGAGCTTAAGCGCAAGGAGGGACACATTGGTGTTGACATGCAAGCACTTCAGTATCTTGCGGCATGTTCCACACTGAAAGGGCAAACACTTATTGACTATTTCTGTAAAAAATATCCTTTGCTACAAGAAAACATTGAACAATTCAGGGAAGACAGTTTTCAAATTGAGGATATAAATCAACAAAGCCGAATCATTCTAGTGGCGCAACATTTTGATACCGCTCTATTCTCAATGGGGGAATGGCTTTCGTCTAAAGGTACAGCTTTTCGTTGTATTCAATATTTCCCTTTTGCAATTGGCGATAAGCATTTGCTAGGTTTTTCTATTGCCTTTGATCGTTCTCCCGATCCGTTGTATGGAATACAGTTTCATCATCCATTCAAACACACTACAACTGGATATTTCTGGCATAACATAGGTAAGCCACCTACTGACAAATGGTGGAAAACACTTGTGAAGAGAGGTGAAATTCCCACTGGTTTTCAAAACCAACCTGGTGACCAGGGTGAAAAAACGCTCAAACGGTATATTAAAGGCGATACAATTATTGCCTACGCAAGCGATGGGCCTGGAGCAATCGGATGGGGCATTATTGATGACCCAAATTCTTATCAGCTTTTGAAACCAAGTGAGAATGATCGGTTAGATAATAGGCTTTGTCATAGGTTAAGCATTACTTGGGAGGCTACTGCGTCTACTTTATCTGATGGTGTCTCGTATCAAACATTTAACGATAAATTCGATCTGTATTTTCCTAGGAGGACATCTGTCCGAATCAAAGATAAAGATAAAGAAAATGCTAAAAAGTTAACCCAAGAATTGAGTCAACGTTTCTCTTCCGAGTAACTAATTTACCAACTTCCCAATCTACCAATACCACCAACCCACCACCAACGGAGCAACTATGACCACACACGAACTACCCAAAACCTACGATTTCGAAGCCACCGAAGACCGTATCTACCAGATGTGGGAAGAAGGCGGCTACTTCCAACCGAGCAATGATCCCAACCAGGCTGGGCACGATCCCGATATGAAGCCCTACGTTATCTCTATCCCGCCACCCAATGTGACCGGCAAGCTGCATCTCGGGCATGCTATGTTCGTCAGTATGGAAGACCTGATGATCCGCTACCACCGTATGAAGGGCATTCCTACTTTATGGGTACCGGGGTCCGATCACGCTGGCATTGCTACCCAGCTCAAAGTGGAACAAGCGTTAAAAGAAGCCGGAACCACACGTGAGCAAATCGGACGTGATGCTTTCCTCCAACGCGCTTGGGCTTGGAAAGATGAATATGGCGGTCACATCACCAACCAAATCCGCCGCCTGGGTGCATCCTGCGATTGGTCTCGCGAGCGATTCACATTGGACGAAGACCTTCAATGCTCCGTGCGTGAGGCTTTCGTGCAGCTCTGGGAGAAAGGGTTGATTTATCGCGGCCCGCGCCTGATCAATTGGTCGCCTGGGCTGAAGACCGCTGTCTCCGATTTGGAGGTAGAACACGCTGAAGAGCCTGGGAAACTGTATTACTTCCAGTATATGATTGCTGGGAGGCAGGATTTCATCCCCGTGGCGACAACGCGTCCAGAGACAATCTTGGGTGACACGGCGGTGGCCGTGCATCCAGACGATGAGCGTTTTAAGAAATTCATCGGCTGTAAGGCTGTTGTGCCAATCCTGGGGCGTGAGATTCCGGTCATCGCTGATGAATATGTCGATCTGGAATTCGGTACCGGCGCGCTGAAAATTACACCCGCGCATGACCCCAACGACTTCGAAATCGGCGAGCGTCACGGGCTTGAACTTATCTCCGTTTTGGATAAAGCGGCCCAAATCAATGCCAACGGCGGCCCCTACGAGGGCCAAGACCGCTTCGAATGCCGGAAAAATCTATGGGCAGATATGGGCGCGGCGGGATTGGTCATCAAAGAAGAAGATTATGTCCACCAGATTCCGCGCTCACAACGAGGCGGTGAAATCATCGAGCCGATGGTCTCCACCCAATGGTTCGTGGACATCAAGCCATTGGCGGAGAAAGCCATCGAGGCCGTGAGCGATGGACGCATAACCATCGTGCCTGAGCGTTTCAGCAAGGTTTACTATAATTGGATGGAAAATATCCGTGATTGGTGCATCAGCCGCCAACTTTGGTGGGGGCACCGCATCCCGGTGTGGTATTGTGATGATTGCGGCGAAGTAACTGTACCCCGTGAAGACCCCAGCGAGTGTGCTCACTGCGGGAGTAAAAATATCCATCAAGACCCAGACGTGCTCGACACCTGGTTCTCCTCCGGCCTGTGGCCTTTCTCTACCCTGGGCTGGCCCGAGAAAACCGAAGACCTTGAGTATTTCTATCCCACCGCCATGATGGAGACCGGTTACGACATTCTCTTTTTCTGGGTGGCGCGAATGATCATGATGGGCTTGGAATTCACTGGTGAGATTCCCTTTAGCGAAATTTACCTGCACGGGCTGATCCGTGATGAACACGGCACGAAGATGTCCAAATCTTTCGGTAACGTGATTGATCCTCTCGAAGTCATGGATGAACTCGGCACCGATGCCCTGCGATTCACCTTGTTGGTGGGATCCACTCCCGGAAACGATATGAATCTAAGCCTGAAAAAAGTGGAAGCCAACCGCAATTTTGCCAACAAAATTTGGAACGCGACGAGGTTTGTGATTGGTATGTTGGACTCTTGCCCTCACCCTAATCCTTTCCCCCCTCACCCTAGCCCTCTTCTCCCTCACCCTAACCCTCTCCCAAAGGGAGAGGGAACTCGACTCCCCTCTCCCCGTGGGAGAGGGGCTGGGGGTGAGGGAGCTGGAGGTGAGGGAGTCAGCGGTGAGGAAGCTGGACACGTTGATGCCGCTCCAAAAACAAAGCCACCTCTACCTCCCAAACTACTCCAACGTGCTCGCGAATTGCGCAGCGAAGCCACCGATGCTGAGAGCTTACTATGGCAATTGCTCCGAAATCGACAGCTTGAAAATTACAAATTCCGGCGCCAACATCC
>JAYELX010000504.1:0-8593 GCA_034717875.1 Chloroflexota bacterium
TTTTGATACAATTAGAGCTATATTAATAATCAATCAATATGGAGGCAAAAAATGTCTAACTTCCCCGGCAAAGGAAAAGTTGCCGTACTCAAAACAACGCCCGAAACCGTACTCGATGATTACGAGCGCTTGATGAAATTAGCCGATTTCGAAACCGCCTTGCCCAAAGGCAATCAAACCGGCCTGAAAATCAACATCTCATGGCAAACCTGGTACCCCGCCTGCTCCACCACACCGTGGCAGCTCGAAGGGGTGATTCGAACACTCCAAAATTCAGGTTATGACGATCTCGTCGGTGTTCACAACGACACCGTTGTCGTGGATACATCTGATGGCGAGCGCAACAACAAACACAAATTCGTCACCGACAAACACGATGTCCCCTGCCTGTACCTCTACAACGAAGACTTCGAATGGTTCGAATACCGCCCCAAGAAACGCCCCTACTTAGTCCTCGACGAAGTCTATCCCGATGGCGTCTTCATCCCCAAAGCGCTGGTGGGCATGAACATTATCCAGCTTCCCACCATCAAGACTCACGTTTTCACCACTGTCACCGGGGCGATGAAAAATGCCTTCGGTGGATTGCTGCACCGCAACCGGCACTGGACGCACGCTGTCATTCACGACACACTGGTGGATTTGCTGACTATCCAGCAAGAGATTCACCCCGGCCTTTTTGCTGTCATGGATGGAACCTTCGCTGGAGATGGCCCCGGCCCGCGGGCTATGCATTGGCATGAAAAAGACATCATCTTAGCCTCCGCGGATCAAGTCGCCATTGATGCTGTTTCCGCTAAACTACAGGGATTTGACCCCATGAGTCTGCGTTTCATCCGCCTGGCTCACGAGGCTGAACTTGGAATTGGAGATCCAAATCAAATTGAAATTGTAGGATACGATATCGAGCAAGAAAAACCCTGGAATTTCGTGCAAACTGATACATTGGCCAGCCGCGGGCAAAAAGCCATCTATCATGGTTGGTTGAAACCCTTTGAAAATATATTGCTGCGAAGTCCTCTAACGCCGTGGTCTTACTTTGCCAGTAATTTCTACCACAACGTATACTGGTATCCTGTTGTGGGGCGCAAACGGGTGGAGGCTGCTTTACCCACCAAATGGGGTCAGCTTTTCAAAGATTACGGCAACGGCGAAGTCGTCATGCCCAGCGTAGAAACCAAAACCGTCAAACAAGCCATTGTGGGTTTAACAATTCTGGCCGCGGGAGCAACTGGGTTAGCATACCTGCTGCGACGGAATAAGTAAATAGAACACAAAATCAGTGGATCAGTGGATTAGGGATCAGTGGATCAGTGCATCAGTGCATCAGTGGATCAGTGCATCAGAAAACCATGAACTAAAACATGAACACCTTCAACAAACCAAATCCTAACATCCCGTCTTCTAATTCCCTGATTCCTGGTCCCCCGATTCCTGATCTCCTGGTCACCGACTTCCACACCCACACCATTTACTCCCACGACAGCCTGGTCACTCCCGAGAGGCTGCTGGCCGCCTGCCGGCGCAAAGGCATCGACCGCGTCGTTGTCAGCGACCACAACACCATCGCAGGAGCGTTGCACGCTAAAAATCTCGACCCTGAGCGTGTAATCGTCGGCGAGGAGATTCTCACTACTTCGAATGGAGAAATCCTGGCTGTGTACGTGAGCGAAGAGATTCCCGCCGGATTAGCTCCCATGGAAGTGATCGCCCGCCTTCGGGAACAAAACGCCTTTATCAGCGTCTCGCACCCATTTGACAAATTGCGGCATAGTTGGTCTCTCAAAACCCTGCTTCAGATTCTCCCCTATATTGATGCCATCGAAACCTTCAATGCCCGCTGCATGCTTCCCTGGTACAACTGGCAGGCCCAAAAATTCGCCCAAGAACACGGCTTGATGGGTACGCACGGCTCAGACGCTCACACCACCATCGAACTGGGGCGCGGCTCTCTGCGGCTGCCCCCTTTCCACAATGCCGCCAGCCTTAAGGAAGCTGTCCAGCACGCCGCCAAAGCAAGAGCCACTCTCTCCGCCCCGTGGATTCATTTCACGTCTCGCTATGCTGTCTGGCGCAAATCGTTAAATGGGGATATGATGTAATAAAACCAGAGCATTTCCCCATCACTCGACTGCGGAAGTTAGTCGCTGGTAGAACGATTCCGCTTTCCCCATTACACATCCATATTCCGCTCGCTCGGCGATCAGCCGGGCGTTGTGCTTTCGGGCCCGGGCACACAGTTCCGGGTTCTGCAAGCCTGCCACAACTGCGTCTGCCAACGCCTTGGGGTCGGCAGGATCAACCAAAAAGCCGTTAACCCCTGGGGTGATCCATTCGCGCAATGAGGGGATATCTCCCACAATGGGAAAACAGCCACACGCCAACGCTTCCAGCAGCGAATTAGGCGTTCCGTCATGCTCGGTGATGGAGAGAACAATTTGAGATTGGCGAAAAGATGCGGCCATTTGAGGACGGGTGAGGCGGGGCAGCAGTTTTAGAGATTCGCCCACTCCGAGGCGGGAAGCCCATGCCTCGGCCTCAGGCTGATTCTGCATGGCCGGGCAGGTGAATTGAACCCGAGGCTGATGCTCCAGCACCCGCGGGATGGCTTGGAAAAATGTGTCGTTGCGCACATAGGCACGCATGCCGCGGGGGTTGATAACAACTCCCCTCTCCCAGTGGGAGAGGGGCTGGGGGTGAGGGAAAAACACATCTAATTGAATCCCGCCAGCTCCAGGCACAACCAAACTAGGCTTGTTGTCATCAAATCCCCATTCACTGGCCAGATTCAAGTCGCGGCGGCAGTCGGTGTGCAGAGCGTCGGCGCGTTCCAGGGTCAGGCGCGTCAAGCGATTGAGAGATCGCGTCGCCGGGGCGTGCAAGGTAAAATCGTTGCCCCAAACCGAGACCAACAGCGGCGATCGAGAAGCAAGCGCGGCTAACATGCCCTCGTAGGGAATCCGCATGGCATGAATCAAATCAGGCTGAAGTTTGGAGATTAGAACTTGTAGGTTTTGCGCGGCTTTAGGCAAACTACGGGGGACAAAGCGATGACGCAGCCAAGTGCGTATTTTCGGGGTGGCAATTTTGCGCATTATCATTTTCCCCCATGATTCCACGTTTCCCTTCTGGTAGTGGTTGCGTTGTAAGCGATGAGGTGTTCCACCGTAGAGCGGATGGAACGAGATATCTTTCACCCATGCTCCCGTGTTCCCCTTCCCGCTTGCTCCCAACTCCACTGCGCTAGAAAATACCACCGGGATGTTGGTCAGCGAGGCCAAGTCCAAATCCGGGCGGCAAGGGTAGAGCGAGGCTAAATGCACCTCGTGATTTTGCTCGACGAAGTAGCGCATCCAATTGATGGCAATGGGCGAGCGTCCATCGGCGACGTAGAGTATTTTCACAAACTTACGATCTCCACTTCATATCAGATTAAGGTAACTGCTCAAAATGTTGGTGGTGTTGTCTAGCCCGCTTGAGCGGGCGGCCCTTTAGGATTTCGTGTGCTCGCTCAACAACTTAGAACGAATGCTCAAAGGAACGCAAAGTGCTGGCCCGAACGGGCTTCGTAGGCTTAGCACGGTGCGTTAACGCCCGTGCGGGTGCGGGATTGGCTAACGGCTAATAGTGTTGATTTTATGAAGCAATTGTTGATTCTGCGCTGCCCGCAGGGCGCAACCATTCACTCCCCCCCATCGAATGAATTCGAGGCTGGGGCGCGAAATCCACCTGCGTGGATTGGGTCTCAAATTAAGTTCAGATAACGCAAAACATCCAAAACTGGAGGCGGGGACCACAACCAATCGACGGGGAACGCAAAGCCAGAAAGTTGCGCCGAGTGATAAACGCCTTCGGCATCAGATGGTACCAATTGATAGAGGGCGCGTTCGTCCAGTTGATAGAATTCAGCTCGCTCGCGCTGTGGATCGATCAGCCAGTATTCGGGAATGCCAGCTTGCTCGTATTCGTAAAATTTGTCGCCGCGGTCGCGTCCGATGCTCTCGGGAGAAATAATTTCCACGACCAGATCAGCGCGGCCGTCCAAGTAAGTGGTCTTCAGCCGTTCGCGGTGCTCCTCAGCCAGGTAAAGTAAATCTGGTTCGCGTCCGGAGTTGGCTAATTTCATCTGGAAAGGGGCAGGAAGGACAACGCCCAAAGCATGTTGCTCTACAAATGTGCTAAAAACAATCGTCAAAAATCGCACTATTTCTTGATGTTGCCTGCTTGCGGGACTGGTCATTATCATTTCTCCATTTACCCATTCTGCCAGGGTGTCTTCGTCAATCTGAGCTAAAAAATCTTTGTAGCTGACTCGCTGCACCTCATCTTCAACCTGGAGTACGTCCAAGATACGCTGGCGCAGGCCTTTTTCTGCGCGCTGGGTGTATGTTGCGGCAAGAGATACTTCTTTCATCTGTTTGCTCATTTTGGCCTCCATCGTAAAAGGGGAGTTCGGTTATTAGATTATAGCATGGGTGCAAGTGGCGGGTGTCGAATGGAAAACCACAATCAGACATCACGTTTCATGCTTCACACTCACCGCATTGAGCGAGTTCACAAACGATGCTGCCATTTCTTCGATGTTGATCTCCTCGGCTACGATGCGATAGGATTGCGCGCCCATACGCCGTAACCGCGGGATATCCGAGAGGGCGGTGCGCAGTGTTTGGGTGAAGGATTGCTGGTCTCCGGGCGGGGTTTGCCAGCCATTCTCCGGACGAACCAGATCGTCTTGGGTGCCATCACCTTGGGCAACGATGACGGGCAAGCCGTGAGCCATGGCCTGCTGGACGGCCAATCCGCCCGTGCCAGGTAGCGTGAATATGTCCGCAGCGGTGAAATAAGATATGAGTTCAGGGCCATGTTTCGCACCGAGAAATTCGGCTTGGGGATAAATTTGCTGCGCTAGTGATTTGAGATCGGAGAGGGCCGGCCCGTCGCCGATGATAACGAGCCGGGGCTGAAGTTCGGCTGGCAAAGCGGCACAGGCGTGCAATAAAATATCGATGCGTTTGCGGGCTTGCAAGCGGCCCACAAAAAGCACCCTGGCGGGCTGATTCAATGAGGCTGGACGTTGCGGTGGCGGTGCTGTCGGTCGAGGTGTCACTGCGTTGTGGGCTACAAAAACCCGCTGGGTGGAGAGGCCCAGGGCTATGTATTGCTCGGCCCCTTTTTGACTGTAGGCCACAACTCCATCCAATGATGACAAAAAGGTGAGACGGTTCTGACGTCGCAACGGGGATAAGATTCCGCTAAGGGATGGAGCACCCAGCCCCCAACCAAGCACGGGTCTCCCGCGGGTGTGCATCCATCTCACCGCCAGACGAGTGCTCAGGTAGCGAGGGTTGGCCTCCACTATCAACGCGTCCGGGTTGCACTCATCCAGCCAGGACAGAATCCCCATTTGCCAGCATAAATAGAATTTTGAGGCTGGATCGCTGATGTGTATGTTTCGCGCCGCGGTGTAATCGGCCGCGTCTAAATGGTCAACGGCAGAAATTGCTTCCACGGGAAGCGGCTTCCCGGCAAAGACGCATAATCCGCCTCGACAGGATTTGGCCAATGTTTCGATAAATGGGGCCCGATAGGCCGGAATGACGCGCTGTTGAAGGGCGAGGCGGGACGAAAAATTGGGCGAGGGGGCCGGTGGCGGCATAGATTCAATCAGTCCTTGGGGGGAAATGCAACTAAATAAGCTTTCCAATCGAGTGTTTCCAGCGAAGGCACGGGGGGATAGCCGCGCTGCATACGGCAAATCTGGTATCCGGCCGCGGTGAGGGTGTCCCAAGCGACTTGAGCGGCCTCGTGACCGTGCAGCTCCAGGAAGATGAGAGGGCGCGCTGCGGTCAAGATGCGGGACATACCTTGTAAAGCCAGTACTTCCCCACCTTCTATATCCATTTTGATCACGTCTGGGGCTGGGTTTCCTTGCTGATAGATAAAATCATCCAAAACGATGCCGGGGATTTCGATGGCATCGTTATAATCAACCTGACGACCGGCCGACCCTTCGGCTTTGCCCATTGCGCCCGACGGGCCAATCAAAAAGCGGACCGGGTGCGAGCTGTTCGTCACCGCGCCGGATGTGATGGTGATATTGGATTCCAGAGCAGGATTTAGAGCGATGTTCGTACGCAGGCGTTTTACGTTATCGGGCAGGGCTTCGAACGCGAAAATCTTGCCTTTTTTCCCAACCGAGCGTGCCAACATGAGAGTCATATAACCTATGTTGGCGCCCACGTCGTAAGCCACCCAGCCAGGCTCGACCAATTCGCTGATGGCGGTCTGGAGTTCGGTTTCGTAAGTTCCGAGCCAGTAGTCTTTTTCAAGCTGGAGATCAAGCCTCAGCCGAGCTCCGGCCAACTCCCCCGCGGCAACGGCGACCTGGGTGAATCCGGTCGGAGCGGTGCGGTTAAGCATCGCGCGGATAAGACGGGCCAACGGTTTGATGCGATAGAATGAGCGTTTAACCACATCGGGTAAGATATTAGCGGTAGAAGCTGCAATTTTAAGTAATGTTTTTTTAATCACAAAGACACCCATGAGCTACTCATTCAGAAATTACGTTGTTGGGATGATGATTGTATCCTATTTTCAAGCTTTTTCAGATATCAGGTGGCAGGTATCGAGTATAATTGGTCAAAAGAACTGGTATACTGATTCCTGATGCACTGATTCCTGTCCAATTTATACACCCAAGAGAAAAAAATGACAACAACTTCGCAATTTCAGATTGTTACCCCGCGCGAAACTATCGAAGCTCACCTGCCCGATGGACGCACGCTCTCCGGGCCGCGGGGCGCAACGGCAAAGGAATTTTTGGCAACAATAGCCAACGAGCACGACACACCCATTGTAGGGGCAATCATCAACGGAGAATTACGGGAACTAACCTACAGGCTCGATTTTGACTCCCACATCCGCCCGGTAACTATGCGCAACGCCGACGGAATGCGCTTCTACCGCCGTTCCCTGACCTTCTTATTGGAAAGCGCGTTCGAGCAGTTATTTCCGCGCGCAATCCTGGCAATCGATCACTCTGTCGCGTCCGGCGGGTATTTCTGCCAGGTATTCGACAGCCCATCACCTTCGGAAGACCAATTAAATACACTTGAGCAGCGTATGCGTCAAATCGTTGCTGAAGACATCCCCTTCGAGCGAGAAAAAGTACCTCTCGAAGAAACAATCACATATTTCGAAAACAAGAACTACACCGACAAAGTCCGACTGCTGCAGCACCGAAAAAAAGCTTACCTTCAACTTTATCGGCTGGGTGAGTTTCGCGATTATCACCACGGTTACATGCTCCCATCCACGGGATACTTGAAGTGGTTCGAATTGACGTCGTTGGGCGACGGTTTTGTCATGCGCTTCCCCCGCCGTCATCGTCCCACAGAAATACTTCCACTACCCGATTACTCAACATTGTTAAATACATTCCGACAATACGGCGATTGGTTGCAACGCCTGGGCATTGATAACGTTGGAATGCTGAATAACAAAATCCAAAGCAAGCACATCCGCGAAATCATCCTTGTCGCCGAGGCACTGCACGAACAACGCATAACGGAAATAGCAAGTCTCATCACTGATCGTATCAATCAGGTACGCGTGGTTCTGATTGCAGGCCCATCGTCATCAGGAAAAACCACCTTTTCCAAACGCTTAGCCATTCAGTTGTTAGCAAGAGGCATCACTCCATTCCCATTCGAGATGGACAACTACTTTGTAGACCGCGACAAGACACCTCGCGACAAGAATGGCGAATACAACTTCGAGACCATCAAAGCAGTCAATGTCCAAAATCTCGATCAAGATTTGCGCCAACTCATCGCCGGGGATCGCGTTCAATTGCGCCATTACGATTTCAAATCGGGCAAGAGCGCTCCGGGAAACACTGTCCGTCTTCAGCCAGGTCAAGTTATCCTCTTGGAGGGTATTCACGGGTTAAACCCACAACTCACCCCCAACCTCCCCACCGAACAAACTTTTCGCATCTACACATCATCGCTCACACAACTGAACCTGGACAGACATAATCGAGTCTCCACAACAGACACCAGACTCATCCGCCGGATCGTGCGTGACGCGCGTGAACGAGGATACACTGCTCAGGAAACCATTGCCCGTTGGGAATCAGTCCGCCGCGGCGAAAAACGATATATCTTCCCCTATCAAGACAACGCCGATACAATGTTCAACTCAGCCCTCGTCTTCGAGTTAGCTGCGTTGAAACCGTTGGCTGAGCCTTTGCTGAGGCAAGTACCCTTCGGCACCCCAGAACACGTCGAATCCAAACGATTATTGGCCCTTCTGGAATGGTTCCTACCACTGGATGCCGATATTATCTCTGACAACTCCCTCCTGCGAGAATTTATTGGAGGCTCTATCCTTAGGAATTTCAAAATCTGGAAGCGATAGCCATCACCCAAAAAGCCCAACCGCTTATGTGGCTGAGCTTTTTTTACTGCAACCAGAGGTATCCGTTCACTCCCCCACCTCAATCCTCCCCCAAAGGGAGAGGAGGCCGTCCCCTCTCCCCCTGGGAGAGGGCTAGGGTGAGGGAAAAAGCTTGGGGACTGAATAATTACAA
>JAYELX010000505.1:0-8591 GCA_034717875.1 Chloroflexota bacterium
ATTTCAAGATCATCAATCCCGACAACGGACATGTCCTCGGGTACTCGCAAGCCGACTTGGTGAATGGCGTGTATGGTGTTGATAGCGGTGCAGCAATTACCGTTTTGACTAAAACCAGACTTCGGAAATCTTCGGATGCCTTTTTGTTAGCGAAATATGTCGTTCGAGACTTCCGAAGTCTTGCCTCTTCTTTATAATATCGGGAATTGCTGTCCTATGCTAGGGTAAAATATTGCAAACTCACTTGACGTTGTTGTATCGTTTGAGTATATTACTGTGTGGTTTTGATAGACTTAAGATCGAAATAAACTATGTTGAATAGTGATAGTGTATCGAAAGAGGAGTTGATATGATTCAAGTAGAAGGACTGACGAAGGATTACGGTCTTCGCCGGGCCATTGACAATCTTACATTTCATGCCGAAAAGGGTGAAATTCTTGGTTTCCTGGGTCCCAATGGGGCTGGGAAAACTACCACAATGCGAATCCTGACCGGGTTCATGCCGCCAACATCGGGCAATGCCAGGGTGGCGGGTTTTGATATTATGGATGAATCCATCGAGGCGCGCCGAAGGGTGGGTTATGTTCCCGAGAATGTGCCCCTTTATGAGAATATGCCCGTCTTCGATTATCTCCAATATATGGCCAATTTGCGCCATCTTCCTGATGTCGAAGAAAGCGTCTTTGATGTATTGGAGCAGGTCCAGATGTTGGATCGAGCTGAAAGTTATATCAGCAGTCTTTCCAAAGGCATGTGGCAACGCATTGGCTTGGCTCAGGCTTTGCTGCATAAGCCCGATGTGCTCATTCTCGACGAGCCGACCATTGGTTTGGACCCTGCGAAAATAATCGATGTGCGCGAATTGGTTCGAGAGATTGGTCGGGAGCGCACTGTCTTGCTTTCCACCCACATTCTCTCCGAGGCGCAGCAAGTTTGTGATCGTGTCTTGATTATCAATAAAGGCCACATTGTCGCTGAGGATAGCCCCGATCAGTTGCAGTCCCGCCTGGCCGGTGCGCAGCGTGTTGCTCTACGGGTTGGGGGAGATACGGATGGTTTGAAAGCGGTTGTGGAGAAGGTTCCCGGCGTGAATCAGGTTGTCGAAGGGGATGCTCATGAAGGCGGTCTCTTCGAGTTCGAAAATGCTCCCGGACAAGATGCCCGCCCCGAGGTAGCCCGTGCCCTCGTGTCACAGGGGTATGATCTCCTCGAGATGAAATCTGTCGGCATGAGCCTGGAGGAAATTTTCTTGAAGCTCACTCGCGATGAGCCGGCTCCCTTGGATGAAGGAAAGGTAGACAGGGTAGACAATGTAGAGGAGGCGGAATCCGATGCGTAATATCTGGACGATTGCCCGACGAGAATACAAGCAATACTTTAACACACCCATGGCTTATATGGTGGCATTTTTATATCTTTTGGTGATGGGTGTGATTTTTTATTTCAATCTTATAAATGCCGCCTACCAGCAGATGGCCCCTCAGGTGCAAGTTGTGGTAGGCCCGATGGTGACGATTATGCTCTTTGTCACTCCGGCTTTGACCATGCGTTTACTGGCGGCGGAGCAGAGTGAAGGCACGATCGAGTTGCTGCTCACAGCCCCGCTGCGTGATTGGGAATTGGTGCTGGGCAAATGGCTGGGCGGATTATTATTTATGCTTAGTCTGCTGGCCGTTACCTTGATTTATCCCTTGATTCTCAATCAGTTGGTTGATCCTGGCATAGATTACGGTGTGCTGGTTGCCAACTACCTGGGTCTTGTGCTGATGGCGGCATCTCTTATCGCTGTAGGTGTAGCGGCGTCATCCTTGTTCAAAAATCAGACTGCGGCATTTTTCGCCACTTTGGGCATCATGCTCTTGTTGTGGCTGATCGGTATATCATCACAGGCTGCCGGGTCGCTCGGGAGCAAGATTCTGCTCTACTTGGATTTCCGCGGCCATTTTTTCGATACGCTCTATCGAGGCGTGATCGATTTGAGTGATGTGGTTTATTACCTGAGTCTGACATCGCTGGCCCTCTTCCTGGGGTCGGTTTCCATCGAGATAAGGAGGTGGCGCTAATGAAAAAGGAATGGCGACGATTTGCTCCCATTGGATTATATTTAGCGTTGGCAGCGGCTCTAGTTTCTTTTGGGTTGTATGTTGTTCAACGTGAATTCAATCTTTATTTACAAATTAGTCTGGGTTTGATCGTTTTGGGATTAGCGGCTTTTGCTGTTTTGGATCCCAATCGAGTTCGAGAAACTTTTACAGGGCGGCGTGCTCGTTATGGTAGTAATTCCCTGGTGCTGACTCTGGCATTTGTTGGCATTTTGGTAGTGGTCAATTACTTCGTTTCTGAGAATTCAAAACGTTGGGATTTGACTGAAGGCAAAAAGAATACGCTGGCTGCGGAGACTTTGGATACGTTGGACACGCTGCCAGAGACGGTCACGGCGACGGCTTTTTTCTCCCCACAGATCAGCATGGCCTCCGCCGATGGCTTGCTGGAGAATTATAAATTCAGTTCGGAGGGTAAGTTCGAATACGAGGTCATCGATCCGATTTCCAATCCTGGCGCGGCGCAAGCGGCTGGGATAACCAAAGACGGCACGGTTGTTTTCAGCATGGGTGATCGTCAGGAATTGGTGACCGTCCAATCGGAGCGAGAGTACACTGGAGCTTTGGTGCGCTTGATGAGTGATGTGGATCGGGTGGTGTATTTTCTCACCGGCCACGGCGAGTTCAGCCCCGATGATCAGGGTGACCAGAGCTATGCTCACGCCCGCGCGACCCTGGAGAGCAAGAATTACACTGTCCAAATTCTAAATCTGCTTTCTGAAAATCAGATTCCAGAGGATGCTTCCGTGGTTGTTGTGGCTGGCCCGCTTCACCCGTTGACCGAGAATGAAATTGTTTTGTTGGATGATTACGTTTCTAAGGGCGGCGCGTTGATGGTGTTGGCCGAACCGCTTCCCCTCACCAATGTGAAGATTGGTGAAGACCTTCTAGCTGAGTATTTGACCAATGAGTGGGGCCTCACCGTGGGTGAAGATATTATCATCGACCCAACTTCTCAACAGCCTTTTGTTGTTTATGCTGCCCAGTATGGTGACCATCTCGTCACGCAGAAAATGCAGCAAGTTGGCACAGCTTTTCCCACAGTGCGCAGCGTTCAGGTTGATGCTTCGATTGGGGGCGCAACCGGTTTGGTCTTTACGGCTGCTCAATCCTGGGCCGAAACAAATTTGGACGCGGTTGTTGATGGCAGCGAGATTGGCTTAGATGAGCAAGATATCGCCGGCCCGCTGGTCGTTGCTGCCGTCGCCGAGAGTATGGAGAGCGGTGGGCGTGTGGTCGTTTTTGGCGATTCCGAGTTTGCGGCCAATGCCTACTTCGCCAACCTGGGGAATGGCGATATGTTCATCAACACGGTGGACTGGGCCGTCGGTCAGGAAGAGCTGATCAACTTGACCCCGCGTGATACCACCCAGCGGTTTTTGCCTCCCCCTCAACCTTATATCATCAACTTGATTTTGCTCGTTGTGGTCTTTGTGCTGCCTGGGGCTGTGTTGGCCTCCGGGGTTGTGGTTTGGGTCCAGAAACGACGCCGAGGATAATGATATGATTCGACGCTCAACTTTGATAGTATTGGTAGTTTTTCTTGTTTTATTGGGATTTGTGCTGTATTGGCAGAATTGGGGTCAAGAGGCCTCCGCTGATGATGCTTTATCAGCTGTCCCAACCCTCGCACCGAAAGCGGCTATCTTTGATTTGCCCGAAGAGGCCTTCGTTGTGGGTGTCCGCATCGAGAGCGCAGATGGCAATCTGGTTGAGGTCAGCCGTGATGACGCAGAGTCGGCCTGGGTGCTGCTTCAGCCCTCTCACCAAGAGGATACCGATAGTCAGCAGATTCAGCTCATGGCCGATCAGCTTGTCACCCTGCGGGAAAGCTCCTCGTTGGAGACATCGCTCTCGCTTGGTGTGACCGGCCTGGAATCCCCGGTCTACACCATCACGCTAAAATTGGACGATGGTCAGCAAGAGAATCTTTTCGTCGGCGATGTGACCATCACGGGGAGCTCGTACTACGTGCGCGTGGATGACGGCTCTCCACAGGTGGTCAGCAAGTACAGTCTTGATGCCGCCCTCAATATGTTGGAGACCCTGCCGCTTTTACCGACGCCCATGCCTGAACTTGAATCCTGATTAATACATTCGAAACTTAACGCAGAGTCGCAAAGGAGCAGAGACGCAGAGAAAAACACAAATTATATCTCTGCGTCTCCCTGTCTCTGCGTTAAATGATTCTAGCGCAGTTCGAGCAGAAGATCGCTTGGCTGCGCTATTGTTTTTTATAAATCAACATACCATCACTGCCATAAATATCGGTGGGGAGTTTGTGCAGCAAAGCGTAGTTTTCTTTGAAATAGGGGTCTTCGAGCAGCCCTTCTCGGCCATAAACTTCAAGAATGACGACATAATTGGGTTTTTGGTCGCGAATCAGGTTGGGGGGGATGGCGTAATTGATCACGTAGTAGGATTCATTAAGGGGGTAGTAGTCTAAGGTTTGGGGCGAGTTGAGACCAACTGTATCTAAGATGCGCGTGGGAGTGTAATAGCCAAGTACGCCCACATCTCCGGCGGCTAAAACGGGGAGAGATTGACTTGATGTGGCTTCGATATCTCGGTTGACGCGTTGGGCGGCTTGACGGTAGAGCAATTCTAGTTCAAACCAGGCCATCTCTGGCGCGGGTCGGCGCGGGCCGTGGTCGGGAGTTAGAGTCCAACCCCGGATTGTCGTCAGTAGCGGTAGCGCGATGATGATGGGAAGCAGAATAGCCTTCCATGAATGGGGGCCTCTATCGGGACGGTTTTGAATCGCTCTGTTTCCTAGTTCTTCAATTCCAATAAAAATAAAAAAGAAATAGGCCGGCAGCGGGGGAGTCAGATACCATCTAAAAATGAGTGGGTTAGCGATGGCGAAGGCGGCAAAGTAGAGCCAGGGGTAGATTGCCCAGGGCCACAGGCGGCGGGTCGAGCGTAGGGCGGCGCGGATGCCGATGAAGGCGAGGGCAGGGTAGAGAATTAATCCCACACCGATCCAGGGGAGGCCGAAGGTGAGATGGCCGAGGAAGGGGGTGGCGTAATGTTGCAATAGGCGCGTCAGCGCAGTGGTGGAAGGGAGTCGGTAGGCCAGGGTTTTTGCGGTGACGGAGTGAGGGATGGGGCTGCCGAAGTAGAGTGTGGCGAAGGTGAACCAGGGAAGAATTGCGGCGAGGAAGATGAGTAGTTCGGGAAGTAGTTTGGGGCGTGCGGGGTGCGAGGTGCGATGCGCGACGTGCGAAGCGAGGCGATCTAATGCTAATGGGGCCAGTAATAATAGCGCGTCCGGGCGGGTGAGTATGCTGAGGGCGGCGAAGAGGGCCGTGAGTTTGTGTTTTTCTGCAATGTGAGCGTAAACCGTGGCGGTGAGTAGCAGAACGTAAACGCTGGTTTCCAGGCCGCCGATGGCAAAGGTGACGCTGAAGGGTGCGATGGCCCAAACCAGGGCCGCACCAGCTCCAGCGTAGGGGAATTTCAATCGTTTGCCCAATTTCCACAGCAGCACGGCGGTGACAGCGTCAGCGATTGTGTTGATAAGCAGGGCGATTGAAGGGAATGGGGCCTTTGTTCCGCCGGTGACAGCGCCCACGGCGGCGAGCGTCAGGGTGTAGAGCGGCGTTGTTGTCCCCAGAACGCGCTCTCCGGGGTTGTAGACAAAACCTTCTTCGGCTAGAATATTCCTTGCGTAGCGGTAGGTGATGTAAGCGTCGTCAATGGTGCGCGGGCCGGGAATCAGGCGGGCGGCGAGAACAAGTGAGATTGCTAAGACAGTAATAATTTTAGCAATGTTAAGTTTATACATAGGTATCTTATTTTATTGGTCCCCGAATGGTATTGTTGGCCAGTTAATTTTGTGGCTTGTGTTATCGGCTCCAGAATAACATGCTAAGATAAGGGCTAAAGAAAACGTGCCAAGATGATAGATGGATGTGAATCGACCCAGAAATGAATAATAATCTGCTTCTGGCGGAGGGCTTATCCAGGTCATCATTGCCAGACAAGCTGAGTAGATGATGAAAATGGGAATAGCAATTAAGTTATCTACAGCTGAGAGTGTTAGTAGCGTGGGTATGCCAGTCATTCCGTAAGGAGCTAATATGCCAGCTAATGCGCCACCAAGTTGCCAGTATTTCCAACGCCTTGAAAGGATGATCCAGATGGCGATGGTAAGGGATAGAATGGGTCCAAATTTTCCCCATAGAGTCTTTGCAGCTATGTCTTGAGACATAGGAGGATCAGTTAGAATAACCCCCACCCAATCAGGATAAAGTGGCAGAAAAAGGAGCCCATATAAGCCTAGTGAGATCAACAATCCTGTCCAGTCTTTGTGGGTGAAGATATAAATAAGGACGATAAAAAGCCCTCCCTGCGGTTTGACTAGCAGGAAGCCATAAGCAAGTACGCGAAGAACGGTAATCAATTTTTCATTATGAACATCTTCGCATAGAGACAACAAAACTAAACCTGCTCCCATCACATACAGATCAATTCCCCCTGCCGCGATGAGCCATAGGATTAAATTTGATGCGAAAACTGATAAGCTTACCCAGGCTTTATGATAGAATATGAATGCAAAAAGTAACGATGCGCCGATCGCTAAGATGAGTTCTGAGTTGAGTAATAGCAATGGCCAGAGAAACAACACTGAAAAAGGTGGGTTATAGAAGTTACTGATCCTTGTTTTTTCGTCCCAAGGATTAATCCCGGAAAGTAGTGCTTGGGTACCGCGACGCATGTTGTTGAAGTCAAAAGGATTAACAGTAAATATTTTTATTGCGACAAATATTAAGATGAATCCAAATGCTAGACCCAAACAAGCTCTTGTTCTGTTAGTGATTTTTGTATTAATTGACATTGTAGGCCTCTGTCCTCAGGTTTTGATTAGATTATATCGTATGTTGGGAATAAAGTGTCAAGTGGCAAGTGAGCAAGCGGGTAAGTGTGCAAGTTTGCAAATAGCAAGTGGTAAACTAGTCGGATTCATCCGACTTCCGCTGTCAGCCCGCAATTCATTCGCGGGTGTGGCAAGTGTGCAAGCGGGCAAATTCGCGGGTGTGGCAAGTTCAAGTGTGCAAGTAACAAGTGGAAAGTGACAAAATGAGCAATCCGAAAAACCAGCAGGTTGAAGAACAAAATTCATCATTCATCATTCAACATTCATCATTTCTCTTGCTATTGGGGGCGGTACTCGCGTCGGTGGCGTTGAAAACGTGGCTGCTGCTGGCAGACGTTGTGCCTTTCAACAGCGATGAAGCCGTTGTCGCTTTGATGGCGCGCCACATCTTGCAGGGTGAGCGGCCCATCTTTTTCTACGGTCAGGCCTACATGGGCAGTCTGGATGCCTGGTTGGTGGCGGGAGCGTTTCGGTTCTTTGGGGAGAAGGTTTGGGCGATTCGTCTCGTGCAGACGCTTCTGTATCTCGGTTTCATGTACACGCTTTGGTTGTTGGCGCGCCGCTTTTTCCAGAGTCCAGCAGTGAGCGGGTTTGTGGCGCTCGTTGTCGCAATTCCCCCTGTTGTCGTGACCACATATACAACTGCGACATTGGGGGGGTACGGAGAATCTTTGGTGTTGGGCAATTTGATTTTATTACTGGGATACGAGGTCGTTTTTGGGAGATGGGGACAGCAATGGATGGCTTGGCTGGGATTAGGATTGGTCGGCGGATTGGCGTTTTGGACATTAGGAATTGCGGGTGTGTATTTGCTACCCGTTGGATTAGTGGGTCTGTGGAACTTCCGGATGAGAAATGTCAAATATTATAGTCTATCCGCTTTGGGATTTGTTTTTGGGTGCAGTCCCTGGCTGTATTATAACTGGATAGGGGACTGGGAAGCTTTGCGATTTTTAGTGGAGGGTACTCGTCAGGGATTGGCTCCAACGACACCATTCGACCGTTTTTTAGGTTTGGGCTTGCTGGGAGTTCCAGCATTGATTGGGATTCGGTTTCCTTGGTCTTCGACATACTCGCCGGGAATTCTTAATGCTGTTGGGTTGGTGCTGTTTTTAGGGACGGCATTGAGTCTGATCGGTTTTACTCAACACTCTGTGGTTCGGGTTCGCAAAGGCGTTTGGAGTCTGATGGGCCTGATGGTCGGAGTTTTCAGTGTGATTTTTATCAGCACTCGATTTGGGGTAGATTCAACAGGAAGGTATTTGTTGCCGTTGTATGCTCCCTTAGCATTGGCAACCGGAATGTTTATCTGGGGCGCATACTGCGTCAAGCCCAAATATGGAATATTATTGTTGAGTATGGTGCTCTTGTTCAATGGGGTGCAAACCTGGCGAGCGGCAATCTCCCCAGAAAAGATCACTACTCAGTTTGGCCCCCTCACCCGATTCGATAATGATCATGATGATGACTTGATCAAGTTTTTATTTGAGCATGGTGAGACCGAAGGTTATACTAATTACTGGGTCAGTTATAGATTGGCGTTTCTCACTCAGGAGGAGATTATCTATGCACCGTTGCTTCCCTACCGGGAGGATTTGCGGTACGAGCCA
>JAYELX010000506.1:0-8564 GCA_034717875.1 Chloroflexota bacterium
CAGCGAGCGCTTTGCGTGCCTTGCTTTGCATGCCTTGCTTTGCATGCCTACGGCAAAGGCAACGGCAACACTCGACCGGCGCTGAGATATTTTACAAAAAGTGTTACCTTAACCGTGAACCACCCCAGTTTCCAAACCTTAAATACAAAAAGCCGAGTTTCTCATTGAAGCATTGCTTGGCAGACGATGCTCCAAAAAACTCGGCTTTTTAGGTACGATGTATTTTAAGTATGATCGTGTCTAAATAAGCATAATTGCTAAAGGGCTTATATGTCAACGTATCAATACCCTAACACACGCCCGCGTTGATGCAACCTGTATGACGGTAAAAGAAATAGCACCGCAGTCAGTAGTAGCACGCCTAAGTCTAGACACAGGTTGAGTTCTCCCATCCCTAAAATGGCATGATTCATTAAATCCTGCGCATAAGTGAGTGGGGAGAGGTAGGAAAATCCGCGTGCGATGGGGGACATCTCTGCGAGGGGAATGAAAACGCCGCTGATGAAGAGCAGCACCCAGCGAATGAGCGTGCTTGGCATTTGGACATCACCGGGATTATGTGTGGGGATGGAGCCAAATATCAACCCCATCGCCGAGAAGGTGAACGCGCCCATAATAATGCCAATAATCATGAGAACTGGCTGGGCGACGGTGGCATTCAGAAATAGGATGCCAAAAACTGACGCGACGGAGGCGACTGCGATGGCGAAAAATGCGCCGACGGTGATTTTGCCCAGAAGCAGGGTGATCAGCGACATGGGTGCGGCGAGGAGACGGTCATAAGTGCCCATGCGGCGCTCCGTGGGGATGATGAAGGGACCTGCGGCGGCAGCGGTGAAGAAAACGGTCAGCGCTAGCAACCGTGACATGCCTTCTCCGGCTGCCATTTCGCGGCGCACAGAAAAGGAGAAAAACATGAAAAAAGGCATCAGGAAGCCGAACATAATCATGCCCGGGCGCAGATAATAGACTTTGATATCTTTGAGTGTTACTGTCCAGGCTTGGGCAAGTTCGTCTGAAATGCGTGTCCATAAGTTTTTCATTTATTACCTTCCTTTTTTGTTGCGCCTCCCCACTTTTTGTGGGGAGGTTTCCGCTTTGATGACACCAACTTCTTGCCCCGTAATTTGCAAGAAAACGTCTTCAAGACTGGGGGCTAAAGTGTTGATGCTAACAAGGCTAAGATTTTCATTTTCGGCGAATTTTATCAGGTAGGGGAGTAGGGTGGGCGGAGAATCGTTGTAAAGCCGCCATTTATCGCCAATTTTTACGACGGTGCTGACTTCAGGCAGCGCGGCGAGTTCTTTTTTCAGTCCCTCGGGAGATAGCGTGAAAGCGACCTCCACGGATTGCACTTGCTGAAAGGTCTGCTTGAGTTTTTCGGGCGTATCAATGGCGGCAATTTTGCCATGATTGATGATCGCGACGCGATCGCAAAGCTGGTTTGCTTCTTCAATTTGATGCGTGGTCATGAAGACGGTTGTTCCCTCCGCACTGAGTTGGCGGATGATTTTCTGGATGGCACGTGCGCTTTGTGCATCCAGACCGGGAGTTGGCTCATCGAGGAAGAGTAGCGCGGGTTTATGGATGATTGCCATGGCGATACTCAGCCTGCGCCGCATGCCCTTAGAGAAATTCTCGGCTTTGACGTCGCGTTTCTCCCACAACCCGAAGGTTTCGAGCAGCTCTTCGGCGCGGGCGTTGCGATCTTCTTTTGCCATGCGATAAAGGCGGCCGGTGAACATCAAATTATTCCAAGCAGTTAGCTCGGTATAAACATTTGATTCTTCTGGAACCAAGCCGATCTGACGTTTGGCCGGGTAGGAATCGCGAGCGAGATCATGCCCCAAGACGCGAATCAGTCCTTCGCTGGGAGTCAGCAAAGAGGTCAGCATCCGCTGCGTGGTGGTCTTTCCCGCGCCATTGGGGCCGAGAAATCCAAAAATCTCTCCTTTTTCTACGGCGAAGTCGATATGATCCACCGCTAGGAATTTGCCATAATATTTAGTCAGGTTTTTTACTTCAATTGAATAGGGCATAACAGATTTTATCTCCAATTATTTCTTGAAATTAATGATTTTAATCGTTTTCTTTACCAGAAAGCTGTTTAGTGTATCACAGAATGAACTATTTTTGAATTCACTGAATTCAGCCCAATCCTTGAATTTTGTAGCAGTAATTTTTGAGCACTCAAGATACTCGAATCCACTAATAAAATTATTGACTAAAATTTTTGCCATCCTAAAAAACTCAGAATCCATGGCCCTGTAGATATTTCTCAGTTTGTCAGGTTCTGTGTTTTTTGGATCCAAAGCGTACTTGAGTCCTAGTGCCATCAACGCCCCTGAAAGGGCGCCGCATCCGCCGCCGGATAACCCCATGCCGCCATCCAATGCGACAGATATCCTCTCCAGTTGTTCGCTGCCAATTTCGGTTTTTTCCCTGATCTCCCTGAGTATTTTTTGAGCGCAGTGCTCGGCGGTTTTAGGGGTGCATTTTTCCGTTTCTGGTTCATGTTTGGCTAATTCTTTTTTGGTTTTCTCCGCAGAATCATATTTCTCTACAAAATGTTCCATGCTCGCGCCAGCCCGAGCGATACATCCTTTGACTTTTTGTGGATTGAGCAGCCCAAGCACAGTAATTCTTTGATAATTAAGCTCTGCTCTTTCACGGCATAGCGATGTACCAAAACGATTTTCAAACCAGGAGATATCCGCCCTGATTTCATTTAAGAGTTGAATTTCATCATCAAGCGTCCATTGTCCTGACAACTCTTTATCTCTAATTATGGCTGAACTAATCGCCCCGCCAATCACAACTCCACAGGTTGAACCATTATTCAAAATCCCGCCAGCCAGACCGGTCAATGCCATAATCAAATCGTCATTGTGAATCCCTTGCATAGTTTGCAATGGAATCAGTTGAGATTTGGCGCAATTAAAGGTGGTAAAGAGAAGTTTTTTCGATTGTTTGCTGTAAGTGTCTGATTTCAACATGTCTCTTTCTTTTGTGCAGCAATTGGCTTGTTGTCGGGAAGATGGGGTTTATATCTTTTGATAGGTCGATATAGTCACACCATTAAATGTGCGTCTATTATCTTTGACAAGCTCAAATTTATCCGCTTTCATCAGACTTTCTAATCCATTATTTTCTATATACCCTTTGAAATTGCGATAATGTTCTCCGCCTGCCATTCGCTCAATTAAGCTTATTCCCATCCTGCCAAGTTTTGTCGTTTTATCGTCAAAAGCATAATCAACGATGAGAATAAAACCCTCTTTATTGACAAGCCGATGCGCTTCTTCTACCAGCTTTTCTTGAGTTTCTCTATCTTTTTCATGAATTGCGAAACTAATCATCACAATATCAAATACGGCATCATCAAAACTTGTTTTGGTTGCATCTTCTGTATAAGTCTCTATCGGATGCCCGCCCTTTTCTGCTACCTTCAACATCGCTTCTGAAATATCGAGGCAATGCAGATTCTTGAACCCGTTTTTTGACAGCAATTTAAGCTGATTCCCCGTCCCGCAGCACAAATCTAAAATCGAGCTGTCTTTATATGCCAAAAGCTCATTCATTACGGCTACTCTTATGGGATTAATAACCAGGTACAAAAGGGGATCGTAAGTATTTGCCGAGGAATCATAATCTTCTTTCATGGTCAAATTCTCCATTGTTTGGTGAAAAAATGATTTCTCTCGTCCAGCGCTACGCAACCGGTACCCTCTATGATAGCGCGGCTGAAAACCCGCTGAGCAACAAAATACCGACACCGAAGATGATGTTAAGCAGCATCAAAGTGGCTTTTAACTTTTCTTGGGATGGGGTAGATGTCTTTCCTAGAGACAGACTGCGGTACAGGGCAATAGCAATCATCGCTATGACCAGAATATGCTTGATTGCCAAGACAGCAGAATAGGCATTGCCAAAACTAAACAGTCCCAGGAATGCTGGAGAGCGATTAGCTTGCAGCAGGCCGGTTAGCACTAATCCCACCAGGCTTATATAAACCCACACGCTATGGCGTTTTTGGATAGCATCCATTAGTTTTTTGGTCTGTGGTCCTTTCCCTAATATTTTCTTAACCGAGGGCATGATAGTAAGTCCTAATGTGAGCAAACCGCCGATCCAGACAGCGGTGAACAGGTCGTGCAGAAATGTTACTAGAGCGAAGACGATTGTTTTTGAAAGCATGTTTTTTCTCCTATTTTATAGTGACTTGGTTTTTTGATTGATCGAAAGCAAACGATAGGCTTCATTGATATCTGTGGCTGTCAGCAGCCCAATGATATCGCCATCAGCGTCTACAATGGGCATGGCTCGCACTCTTCCGGATGACATAAGTTTTTGGGCCTCGAAGAGAGGGTGGTCTGGTGAAGCTGTCGGAAACGTGGTCTGCATGACCTCTCTTATCGGCGTAGTCCGGTCGTGAACCTGTAAACCTTTGAGCAAGTCTCTCTCGCATAACAGACCCACGACATGATTGCTGCCCCGCTCCGTGACCGGAAAATCGGACTGGGAAGTAGAGAGAATAAGGTCTCTAGCTTTGTATAAGCCATTGTTGGCTTTTAGTATTTGAGGATTGCGAGTCATCGCTTGTGAGACTTTCATCTCGCTGAGGATATTTTTCACGGCAACATCTTTTCCCTCTTGCCCGGCACCCATCCATACAAAGATGGCGATCAATACCAGGGTGTAACTGCCATTCATAAATCCCCATAGGCCGAACAGCAGTGCTAAACCTTGTCCGACATTCACAGCAATATGGGTCGCTTTGGAGTGCCCCAGCCGCTTGGACAGGGAAGCACGTAAAATGCGGCCTCCGTCCATTGGATATGCAGGAATTAGATTGAACAAGCCCATGAGCAGATTGGTCATCGTCAGGTAGGCCAGCAAGCCGTTCCAACTGACTTGCCCCATTGAACCATATAACTCGTCCAACGAGATAATCGCCTGCGTGTTCAACAGCAGTCCAATGACAAAAAGCGCGCCGGCGATAATAAAGTTGACCAGCGGGCCAGCGATGGCGATGCGGAATTCTTTCCCCGGATCCTCGGGGATTTCATCGATGCGCGCTAACCCGCCCATGGGCATCAGTGTGATGTCATGGACAACAATGCCGAATTTCAGGGCTTGTAGACTGTGCCCAAACTCGTGTAAAGTCACGCTGGTGAAAAGCAGCAGTGTGGCAACAATGCCGAATACAGCCCCCATCAATCCTTCACCGGTGCTTACGCTCCATTGATAGGCTGCCCAAATCAGGATCAGCACGAATGTCAGGTGGATTTTGACATTGATGCCTTTTACTTTGAAGAGCTTGATAGACAAATTCATCGTTTATTTTTCCTTATTAAAATTGGGGTCTTTAGGAATTAACGGGGTTAGGCTCATATATACCGCCTACCCTGGAAATTCCTAAAGAGCCTTTTTCTCAAAATCCCTAACCCGGACGAACCGGA
Organism: Chloroflexota bacterium; assembly: GCA_034717875.1. Classification (GTDB taxonomy): domain Bacteria; phylum Chloroflexota; class Anaerolineae; order Anaerolineales; family UBA11858; genus JAYELX01. The sequence goes on from JAYELX010000506.1 coordinate 5,463, forward strand.
ACCAAAAAGGCAAGAACTTTTACCACGAAGTACACGAAGGAACACGAAGGAAACACTTAAAAACATCTTTGTGTCACTTTGTGTCCTTTGTGGTAAGGATTTTCTTGCTCATTGTACAAAGAATCAACTGCTAATGTACTAATTGGATATACGTTTGTTTTTTTGTGTCTGGATAATCATCAGTGTTAAAATAATTAGCCAGAGGACAATTCTAACACTCGTTGCCTTGATGCTGTCCGGGGCAACCACATCTCGAAAGGCGGTCTGTAAAATTACCATCACTATGCTGTGGCTGATGAAAGTCGCTATCGCGGCTGGCATGGCAATCTTGCTATCTTTCCAGATGACAATAGCAGTGAAGAAGACAGAGATAAAGCCAACGATGATATTGTAGATCGGCAGCCAGTCTATAATATAATAGTCCATGACCTTACCGAGAAAAACTACCTGACCGCCAGCGAATATGGACATCGCACCGATAATCAATGAAATGATAGCAGCAGTTTTCGTAAGTTTGGAATTCATTTTCTGATCCTTACTTTTATCTTTTAATTGGTCGCTTCTTGGGCTTTTTTACGGCGTTTGCGCTGCCCTTTGACAATATAAGGAATCAGGTACAGGTAAGCCCCGGTGATGGCCAGGACGAGCATCAACAGCGACTGAAGCATTTCAAACCGCTTGAAGATCATTTGCCAAGCAGGGTTGCCTGACAATTTGATCACCACTGCTATCGGGATTAATATGGCGGTCGGTACTGCCAACCAGCGGTGAATTTTACGTAACCATCTATTTAGAAACTTAGTCATTTTTTTCTCCTTGATTTTCGGCAGTGCTGATGGCGCGTTCTAACAAATCCAACAGCGTGTCTCTCTCTTCGGGAGTCAAGCCTATTAGCAAACGTTCAAACTTCTGCCGCCGGAAGCTGTGCGTGCGCTGATGCAACTCCTCGCCCTCTGGGGACAAAAAAAGCTGCACCGCGCGCCCATCGTCCGGGTCAGGCTGACGTTCTATAAAATCAGCTTTTTCGAGCCGACTGACGTTGATGCTCACCGAGGGCGTCGATAAATCCAATCCCTGGGCCACCTCTTGGATGCCGCACCCTGGGGTCGCTGCTACATAATCCACCACAGTTATTAGCGAGAGTGAAATTTGAGCCTCCGCCGGGGGAGGTGTACCTGGCCCCAATCGCCGCAGCCTGCTGGTCAGGTTGAGAAATTTATCTGCTGCTTGTTGAAGATCATTAGCCATAAGCATTGCCTCTAAATATGTTTAGTTAATCAAACTAAATATATCACGGTGTAAAATGGATGTCAAGGGTCAAAGACCATCGAATGAATTCGGCGGCTGGTACGGGAAACGTTTTTGCCGGTGGCATGCAAAGCAAAACACGTTTAGCCAACAGAAAATGCGTAATTACCGTGCCTACCTTGTCTACCTTGCCTACCTTGTCTACCCTGTCTACCCGGTGCTATATTCATTCTTGCATTGGTAAAAGGGACGCGGTAAGATGAACTTGTGAAGAATCTAAAGCGCAGCAGCAAGTATGTGTTTATACTGATATTAGTGGTCATTCTGGTATTGCTAATATTAGGATTCAATAATCGTATCGCCGAGTTGGAACATCTCTCGGGACAAGTCGGACGCGTTGAAATACAGGTGACACGCTTGCAGCAAACGCAAGATTTGCTTGAAACACAAATCGCGTATGCAACTTCGGATGCGTATGTTGATGATTGGGCTTATAAGTATGCGCATTGGATCCGTGAAGGTGATTACTTGATGGTGCCTTTATCAGATACAGAAAGCACGCCGGTGACTATTCAAGATGTCAGCGAAACTAGCACACAAACACTTTACAACTGGCAAGTATGGAAGGCATTATTCTTCGACGAAAATTTACCTTGACGCATGAGGGGCTGCATGCTATAATTTCGCTCGTTAACAAAATAACGCGGGGTGGAGCAGTGGCAGCTCGTCGGGCTCATAACCCGAAGGTCCCAGGTTCGAGTCCTGGCCCCGCTACTGAAAATAGGTGCTCTTACGATGAGCACCTATTTGTGTTTAAGTTTGGGGTCCGCACTTTTTGGGATGGTTCATACGGTTGTAAAAAAATATGGTATAAACAATAGAAATGGTTCGAGTTAAGCGTGATGGGAGTATTTGTGAATGGATGAAACCGCTCTGATCCAAGCTGCACAAGATGGCGATTTGGATGCATTTAATCGTCTGGTGTTAGCTTATCAGGATATGGTATATAATCAGGCTTATCGTGTGATGGGGGAAACCGACGCGGCGGAGGACGCAACTCAAGAAGCCTTCATTTCGGCCTATCAGAAACTGTATACTTATCGGGGCGGATCATTCCGGGGATGGCTGCTGCGCATTGTGACCAACTCTTGCTACGACGAGTTCCGACGCCGCAAACGTCAGCCCATCACTGCGCTGAAGCCGCACAATGATGATGGAGATGAGATCGAATCCCCCCGCTGGATGGTTGATCCCGGTGAGTCGCCTGAAAATGCCTTACTGCGTGCTGAGTTGGCGGATGCGATTCAGTATTGTTTGAACAAACTAAAGCCCAAATTTCGCATAGCCGTTGTTCTGGTAGATGTGCAGGGGCTGGATTACGCTGAGGCCGCGTCAGTTATCGAATGTCCATTGGGCACGGTCAGAAGCCGTTTGTCGCGCGCTCGGCGTCGATTGCAGCAGTGCTTACAGCAGTTTCGGGAACTTTTACCATCCGCATTTCGTCTGAGAGAAGAGGCCTCACCATGATGGAACAAATTTCTCGCCGAGATTGGGAACGGTTATCTGCATATTTGGATGGCCAGCTTTCCCCCAAAGAGCAAGCCCGCCTGAAGGCGCGCTTGAGCACCGACGCCGCCTTGCAATCTGGGTGGGATGATCTGCGTCGAACGCGAGAGGCTTTGCGCTCTATGCCGCGCTTGCGCGCCCCGCGCAATTTCACCTTGAGGCCCGAAATGGTTGCTCAACCCAAGCGGAAACCGTCGCTGTGGTATCCTGCCTTTCGTCTGGCTTCGGTAATGGTAAGTTTACTTTTTGTGTTAGTTGTGGTTGGGGATTTGCTCGGTCTGGGGGGTG
>JAYELX010000507.1:0-8552 GCA_034717875.1 Chloroflexota bacterium
CATTCGTAAACGCGTTCGGCCATGCCGGGGTCTTTGGCTTTCACCAGGCTGACCACGACCAGTCGCCCTCGGGAGTGGAGCATTTGTCTGCATCGCTCCAGTACCCGCGGGATGTCGGGAGTGTCGAAGAGTTCTAGGGTGAAGCTCATGAAAATGGCGTCAAAGCAATCTGGGCCAAAAGGAGGTTGGGCACCATCGGCCAGAGCGAGTCCCGCTTGCTGATCCAACCCCGAATCGATGAGCCGTTGTCTGGCTATGGCTGCCATACCGCCAGAGAGTTCGATTCCGCCGACAAATCCACTTGGACCTGTGGCTTGCGCAAATGCCACCAGGCAATTCCCCGTACCAAAACCGATTTCCAGGACGCGCTCGCCCGGCTGGACATTCAGCAAAGCCATGCCCGTTTGACGATATTTTTCTTCGCTGCCGCCAGCAATGAGGTCGTACCAGCGGCTCAGGCGGTTGTAATATCGGCGGGCATCTTCTTTTGGGCGGGTGACGCGGCTGATCGGATTGTCCATGGTGGTCCTTTCTTTGCAGTAACATGCCCAGGGCAATCGCATATGGAAAGAGGAAAAAAGCAATAAGTAGCCATAGAATTGCAAAGACATTAAGGTCTTTCAAGTTGACGGCTTGTGATATCAAAATATGCATTTTTAGCATCAAAAAGCATGCTTAAAAACCAGTATTGCCGTCATTCAACGCAATACTCTGATGCAAAACCGCGACGCTTTGGCAATTTTCGGCCAAAATTAACAGCGTTTTCTAAATGCGATTGCCCTGGTAACATGCCGCATCATAATTGATGAGGATACTCCTTTGTGATAAAATAGCAACCGGTCATCAGAGCGAACGTGCTGCACAGCAAAGCAAGGATTTTAGGGTCTCTGGGACTTTGCGTGGCACTTTATCAAACCGTCATTTTTTTTGCCGCGAATTGCACGAATTTTACGAATTTTTTGTTTTTTTCGTGCCAATTCGTGAAATTCGTGGCAGAAATTTTCATCGTCCACGCGAAATCCGAAAGAGCCGGATTTTATTAAAATGAAAAAGACACATTGGTCTCCGAGCAAGTTAATGCTTGTTTTTATTTTGATAAACATTATTGTAGGTATTGTGGTAGTTGATGGCTATGGGGAAAGTTATGACGAAGCCAATAACAAGATTTATGGAAGGCAATCACGGAAAGCATTTTCATGGTGGTTTAATCAAGAATTTGAATTGGAAAAGTATTTGGGCCCTACTAATCAGCGATATCGGGGAGCATCCTACCCTTTATTAGCAACATTATTGGTAGATTTCCTTAAGCAGATATATACTCGTTGGCTTGCAATTGACCTGTGGCATCTGCTTAGTTTTTTAACCTTTCAACTTAGCGTTTGGTTTTTATTCCAAATCTGTAAGAGCTTTATTAGTGCTTGGGCATCGCTTGGGGCGGCTATGTTGTTTTCGACACAACCGCTTTTGTGGGGACACGCGTTTATTAATTCAAAAGACATTCCTTTTATGGCCTTTTTCCTGATGAGCATCGCTTTAGGATTAAAGATGGTGGATGATTTTTCCATTAAAGTTGACCTTAACAAGACTTGGAAGTCCACCCTGATAACAAAAAGTTGGAAAAAGCTAACGAGTTCTATATCCGAAGATTGGTCAACGGCAAGCGATTTTTCTAGGTGGATTATCAGTAGCACGAGCTTGTTATTATTACTTCTGATAATTATTCGGAGACATATGCACAAATGGATTGCTGTCCTTATAAGCGGTATATATAACGCTGATCCGTCCAGCACAATCGGCAAGATGTTTCAAAAATTGGCTGAAAACAAAGATAAATTACCAGTTGAACTCTATCAACAAAAAGCCGCTGCTCTTTACCAAAAATTTGATCTAATTACCTGTATATTTTTATGTCTTTTCGTTATCGTTACCAATTTTTTCATCTTTCGCATCACATGGGCCTGGATTAAACTACAAATTACTAATTCCTGGCCAACGATCAAGAAGTACCACATTATTTTCGTTTCAGGTGCAGTTTGGGGTTTATGTATTTCGATTAGATTTATCGGTCTATTTGCAGGGGGAATTGTGGGTTTATACTTTGTGCTAAAAGCAAGAAAAAAGTCGATTTTTGTTCTCTGCATTTACGTTATCATTGCTTTCTTAGTTATGTATCTCACTTGGCCTTATCTGTGGCAAGCACCGCTTGACCACTTTTTTGAAAGCATAAAAGTAGCTTCTAATTTTCCCTGGGCTGGAGATGTTCTCTTCAATGGTGAGCGTTATCCTGAAAATGACTTACCAGGAAATTATCTCCCCTTATTGATGGCAATTCAGTTTACGGAACCAGCTATTTTCCTCCTTTTAATTAGTTTACTTCTTGTTCTTGTGAAAAGTTTTCAAGGCGCAATTAAAATTGAAAAATGGATATTAATCTCTATTTGGTTTTTTGTCCCTCTCATCTTGGTGGTTTTCATTCAGCCCGTGATGTATGATAATTTTAGACATTTTCTTTTTATAATCCCTCCTCTTTTTGTATTCATGGGCATAGTGCTGGATTCTATCTATAAGTGGATTAAGCATAAATGTGTTTTTGTAGTCATACTGGCAGTGTTGCTATTTCCAGGGGTTTATCAAAACATAACCCTTCATCCCTATCAATATATTTACTACAATCAGTTTGTAGGCGGAGTTAGTGGTGCTTTCCACCGTTTTGAGATGGATTATTGGGTTACATCATACCGAGATGCCACCTTGTATCTAAACAAAAAAGCCCCTTTAGAGTCAAAAGTGTTAGTCGTTGGGCCTAGGCGGATTTTTATGCGCTATGCAAGAGAGGATCTCAATCAAGGATGGTTTACTGCTGAAAAAATTGAAACCACAGACAAACCTGTATATGTGATTGTCTCAACGCGATACAAATACAAAAAAGTGTTTCCGGAAGCAGAAATAGTCCATGAAATCACCACAGATGGTGCTGTATTATCAGTGGTAAAGAGAATACAATAAAGATAGTGCCGTTGGTATCCTCATGTTTTTTCAAAGTGTACTTTGCTTGCGTAAGTAGGTCAGCAAAAGTTCCTTTATGTTTTTCACTTAAAAATCTGTATTTTATGACCAGCAATTCCCGATTTGATATAAATTTGCAAGTCATTTTTCTATAAACAGCTTAAAACGACCACCGCTCGGTCGGGAGACCTTCGCTATCCAAGTTATGCGGACCATATCGGGAATTACTGATTTTATGACCAGCTAAGCCGCCCATTGAATAATTTCAGCAAGCATTATCTTCTGAAATGTATTGAAATTAAGACTAAGCAGTATTTGCAAGACATGTTCTTGGTTTCGATACGGCGGAAGTACCGCCTACCCAACCGGCGAACTACACGATGGCTTTCATAAAGAAATTTTCGACTACTTGCGTACCTCCAGCTGTTTTAAAAGATATCTTTTGTAGAATTTACATCATTGCAAAATAAACCGTACAGGAAACCCTCCTACCACCCCAAAAAAAGTTGGGATGGGTAGGAGGGTGATTGCTTAAAACCTGTTTGTGATTCTATTCCTCAACCTGCGGCAATGCCTCCAAAGCTTTTTGCAGCTTGTCCTCTTCCAATTCGTAATCGGGAAGTTCCTTGCGGTGGTAGGAATCATAGGCTGCTAGGTCAAAGTGGCCGTGGCCGCTGTTGTTGAACAGGATGACTTTTTCTTCTCCTGATTCCTTACAGGCCAGGGCTTCGTCGTAGACCGCCTGTAAAGCGTGGGCCGTCTCCGGCGCCACGATGAAACCTTCGGCCTTGGCGAAGCTGTGTGCTGCTTCGAAGACCTCGTTTTGATGGTAGGCGCGGGCCTCGACCAGCTCGTCTTCCATCAGGCTGCAGATGATGGGTGCCATGCCGTGATAGCGCAACCCACCCGCGTGAACGGGGGCGGGGATGAAGTCATGGCCGACGGTGTGCATCTTGGTTACGGGGCCGGTTTTGCCTGTGTCGCCCCAATCGTAGGCGTAAAGGCCGCGAGTCAGGCTGGGGCAAGCGGTCGATTCTACGTTGATCACGCGCATATCAGGCTGGTCGCCGCTCAGCTTGTCTTTGATGAAGGGCAGGAAAAGTCCGCCAAAATTGCTGCCCCCCCCCACGCAGCCGATCAGGATGTCGGGATAACCGCCCGCCATTTCCATTTGTTTGCGCGCCTCTAGGCCGACAATGGTCTGATGGAGCAGCACAAAGTTGACTACGCTGCCCAGGGCATATTTCCATCCCTCACGGGTTACAGCGTACTCGATGGCTTCGCTGATGGCCATGCCCAGGCTTCCCGGTGTTTCAGGATCGATCTCCAATATCTTTCGACCGGCATTTGTCTCTGAGCTAGGACTGGGCACGACATTGCCTCCCCATGTCTCCATCATGACACGCCGATAAGGCTTCTGGTGATAACTGATCGTGACCATGAAGACCTTTATCTCCAAGCCGAAGAATTGGGTGGCGAAGCTGAGCGCGCTGCCCCACTGCCCTGCTCCTGTCTCGGTGGCGAGTCCCTTTAGCCCCTCTTGCTTGGCGTAGTAGCATTGGGCTACGGCAGTGTTTGGTTTGTGGCTTCCTGGAGGACTGACACCTTCCCACTTATAGTAGATTTTGGCAGGGGTATCGAGTGCTTTCTCCCAGCGGGCGGCGCGGTAGAGGGGTGAAGGACGCCACATTTTGAGCACATCCTGTACCTGGTCGGGAATCTCGATCCATCGCTCCTGACTGGCCTCCTGCTCGATCAACGCTTGCGGGAAAACGGGCGCCAGATCATCTGGTGTCATCAAGTCCATGGTCACCGGATGCCGGTATGGCGGCGGCGGGGTCTTCATATCTGGCAGTATGTTGTACCAATGTGTGGGCATATCTTTTTCTTCGAGGAAATATTTGTACTGGGTCATCTTTTTTCTCCTTTTCACTAAAAAATGGTGTAAAGCGGATTGGCAATCCGCTCTACTTCTTGGTCAGGAAAGCACTCCTGTCGGTGAAAAACTGTTTGTAAATTTTGTAATGAGTAGTCTTTTCGTATAGCACCTCCTTGATGCGTGTTGAGTCAAAACTAAAAATCTGAGCGCCGGGGTAGGCCAGCAAAATGGGCGAGTGGGTAGCCACGATGAATTGGGTCTGCCCTTCCGTTTCTAACTGCTGCAAGAGATTCAAGAACTTGATCTGGCTGGTGGGTGAAAGTGCAGCCTCAGGCTCGTCGAGGAGATAGAGCCCTTTTACCTGAAAGCGGCCGCTGAAGTAGCTCAGGATCGATTCGCCATGCGACAGCACGTTGAGCAAATGCCCGCCGTGATACTTCAGCCGTCCGGGATCACAGAGAGCGACATCGTCGAGAAAGTCGGCGAAGTCGCGGAATGTCTCGGCTCGAAAATGCGATCCCGGCACCCGCCCGTTTGTCCATGTCACCTCGATGTAGTCAGCCAAGCTCGTTTCATAGGGATTCTCGTGAGCCAGGTGGCGTTTAGGCTTGTCCCAGATATGGAGGCCGCATTTTCGGGTGATGGCATCCATCAGCGTAGATTTTCCCGAGCCGTTCTCACCCACAAAGAAAGCGACTGGTTTTTTAATCGTCAACGCCGCAGTTTCCCTAATTGTGGTGATGTTGAATGGATAACAACGCGTAGTAGGGTAATTGTCGCTGTTGAAACGGACTTTTGTGATATACATATTGTTCTCCTCATCTGTTAACAAAAAACACTCGCCCTGTGAGGGGCGAGTGTCTAATTCAACACCCGTGGTGCCACCCTGGTTAGGCAGCTCTTCAATCCAAGTGGATTAAAACAAAAACGCGCCAATGACGGCGCGTGGTAGATGAAGAGCCAGCCTCACTCGTTTGCAGGTACAGCCCAGCTTGGGGCGATACCTTCGGCCATGATAACGGTGGCGTCTCCGTCCCCACCTACTCCGATAAAGTTTCGGCGGGCAGCTCCCAGGCCCATTCGACATTTTCGCTGGTGTCAGGCTCACAGCCTATGACCCGACTCTCTGTACCCTGCTTCCAATGCTTACTATTCCTGATCTAAGCCTTTGTTTCTTAAGTTACCAATACAATATACTACATACTTTTCGTGGAGTCAAGATAGTGTGATTTGTTGCACAGGTTTCCCCCAGGGCTGTTCAATTTTAACTGGCCAATCGAATAAATTCGAGGCTGGCTCACCACGCCAAAGGCGCGCACAGCGTGGGTGCACACCGTGTGCTAAATCCACCTTCGTGGATTGGATCATCAACCGGCGCGCTGTGTATGCCGCTGGCAAGGTCGGTTTCGCAGACCAGCATTGATTTTGCCAAAGGCATGCACTGCAAATCGATTGAGGCACCGTGAATTCATTCGGTGGTTTCTTCTGTTTTATTGTACAATGGGGGAGAGAGAAAATATTATGGAGGTGTAAAAATATGCTCATCATCAGCAGTGACTTACATTTAAAAGATGGTACCTCGGGAAAATCAATTACTGTAGACGAATTTCGCGTCTTCGCCGAACGGCTGGGCAGTGTGGCCTACCAGGCCTCGAGACGCGCTGATGGGCGTTATGACCCCATCAACGTTATCGACTTGGTGTTTGTGGGCGATGTTTTCGACCTGATCCGCTCGGAGCGATGGCTGCTCGGCCCAACCGGTAAGCCGGAGACGATCCGGCCTTGGAATGACCCACAGGGTGACAGATTCATCCACAAAATTCAGAGTATCGTTACAGCCATTATAAAGCATAATCAGGCCGGACTCAGTATCTTCAAAAAAATGAGTCAGGGAAAAATCATACAGCTGCCACCGGCTACCCGCAGCGGGCAGCCTGATCTAAAAACATCTGAACGAATATCCGTACCGGTGCGCATTCATTATATGGTCGGCAACCATGATTGGTTCCTGCACCTACCCGGCCATGACTACGATCAAATTCGCAAACAAATAATCGAGGCGATGGGTTTGTTCAACTCGGATAAGCCTTTCCCTTACGAGATGAAAGAGTCTTATCCGCTGCAAGAAATTGCCCGACGCTACCAGGTATGCGCCAGACACGGGGATATGTTCGATGCCATGAATTACGATAAGGAGGCGGGTCGCAATGTGTCTACTTTGGGCGATGCTATGACTGTGGAATTATTGACGCGATTTCCCTATGAAGTGTACCGCTATGTGGGAATGGATCTTTCCCCAAAACTCAGCGAGGGGCTTAAAGAGCTATCAAATGTGAGGCCGGCAATTGTGACCCCTTTATGGTTGGGCAACTTGACCAATAACTACGCCAGCGATCCCCAACATGCTGATGTGATCAAAAAGATTTGGGATCAGTGTGCTGAAGACTTTCTCAACCTGGATTTTGTACAATCGCACGATAAGCGATTTACTTTCGATACAGTTGATGCGCTTGAAGCGGCCTTGCTATTTTCCAGAGGACTATCTCTCGACGCCCTCAACAGCTTGGCCGTTTGGCTGAATCAAAAATTTATGGGCAATGAAAAAATCTCTATCTCCGAACACGCTCTGGAAGAGGATGCACTTAAACAAGGCCTGGCTCGATACGTTGTTTATGGGCATACCCATTTCCATGAAGTTGTGCCTCTAGACTCTTATATGCAAGCTGGTAAACTGCTCAACCAGGTTTATTTCAACGCCGGCACCTGGCATCATTATCACAACCTGACGCTGCAAGAACCCACCAAATTCAAATTCGTAGGCTTACACGTGATGACTTATCTGGCCTTCTTTGAAGATGGAGAGCGCGGCGGACGGCAATTCGAGGCCTGGTCTGGGTCATTGTCCATCCCTGCTCGACCCCGCGGCGCACCCGGTGATCAAGGTTGAAAGTAAAGGTGGTGGTTATGTAGTCAGGTACTTCCGCCGAAGGCGCGCACAGCGAGGCGGGAAGTGCCCTGATATGAAACGCAGCTTGTGGAATGAAGTCAAAGGGTGTATCGAAACCGGTTTTTTACGGTCGAATTTAGAGTTTCTGGCTAGTGATAAAATACAGCTATGGCAAAAAAAGTGCGTGTGGACAAATTATTAGTCGAGCGTGGATTGGTGGAAAGTTGTTCCAAAGCTCAACGATTGATTATGGCTGGTCAGGTGCGTGCTGATGGTCAGGTGGTACCCAAGCCGGCCACAAACGTGTGCCCTAAGGCAGAGTTAAGCATTGAGCCGGGACCCCGTTTTGTTTCTCGCGGCGGGAAAAAGCTGGAAGCCGCTTTCGAATCCTTCGGTTTGGATGTGAAGAATCGCATCTGTGCCGATGTGGGTGCATCTACCGGGGGCTTTAGCGATTGTTTGTTGCAGCACGGCGCAGCCAAAGTTTATGCCATTGATGTGGGCAAAGGTGTTCTGCATTGGAAACTACGCAATCACCCGCGGATCGTGGTGATGGAGGAGACGAACGCGCGTTATGTGGAGCGTTTGCCTGAACCGGTAGATTTCGTGACTATCGACGCCTCTTTTATTTCGCTGAAATTGCTGTTGCCGGCGGTGAAAGGATGGACCTCACCCCCTCCCCCCGCCCTGACGGGCACCCCCCTCCCCCTCTCCGCCGGC
>JAYELX010000508.1:0-8474 GCA_034717875.1 Chloroflexota bacterium
CAACAATTTACATAACGCAAATCCAAAAGATTCTATGCCGTTCAAAGTGCGAATAGGGATTAACCTGGGCCCAGTAATCAAGGAGGTTGACTTTGACGATCGTGAAAACTATTGGGGAGATGGCATTAACATATCTGCCAGAGTTATGAGTATGGCAAAGCCAGGTCAGATCCTTGTATCGAAAAGTTATTATGAACAAGCCAGACTTAGTAGTTGGCCAAAAGTGAGACCAACTATCAAAGTAAATCACGTTGGAAAGTGGTGGACAAAGCACAATCATCTTATTGACATTTACAATGTATATGACGAATTTGGTGATATTGCTTCTGGTTTGCCTCCAGCAGATATCGCCGAATGGTACGAGCCATTTAATCACCCCATGACGCAAGTTGTTACCATCTATGAAGACATGATGAATGATTTAGTCGAAAGCCGCAGATCGTTTCGAGCAGCAATGGCAGCTAAACGTTTGATAGATTTGGTTCCCAACCACGAAGGTGCAACAAAAGTAATTATGTCTATCTCTTCTACATACCATCGTTTGACACCAGGAGATGAAAAATTACACAATCCGTTTTTTTCTCCGCTTTCACCCAGCGCATTGATGCACTTTTTTAGCAACGCTGATTTCACCAAATTCAAGACCGGCAAAGTAGTTGTTAAACAAAACGAAAATGCTGATTCGATGATGATCGTTGTTTCAGGAGAGATTATTCCTACAATAGCTGGGAATAGAATCCGAAACTCTGAACTGATTAAATTCGATGATAGAGAATGGCTGAGTTTTCAAGAGGGGGATATTATCGGCGAAATGGGATTTTTTAACCCCAGAGGAAAAAGAACTGCAACACTAACAGCATATCAGGATACCATTTTATTAATTTTTCGTTATTCGCTTCTGAATTTCGACCCAAAAAAGAACTACCTTGACACTGGTACTCAATCAAATCGGCGGGAAATTCGAGACCATATATGGCAGTATTACTGTCGCAGGATGAAACAAAATCGGTTGATTCAACACACTATTTTCCAAAGCCTCTCTGAACTCGAAAAATTTAAGTTGCTCAAGTTAAGCAAGTTTTTACCAAAACATCCCAATGACGATTTGTCGCTATCACTTGATGATATTCGCAACAATCTAATCATCGTTATAAGTGGGTCAATAACTATTCTCAGCACAAAAAATAAGGTTACAGAATATACTAAAGGGAATTGTCTTGGCGTTTCAAATTACATATTAAAAGAAAACAGCCCTTACTCAAAGATAATCGACTTTGACGCACGTACGCACGTAATTCTCTACCCCTGGGATTATGTTCAAAAATTAACCCAATCGAATTTCAAATTCAGAAATGATTGCGCCATTATAGCAAACGATGAACGCCTGCATCTTGGGCTTATACTTTAATTTATTTTTTGCACTCTATTGGAAGTAAATCGTGTCCACTCTGACCACATCCACCATTCTCGACGACCATCCTACCACAAAAGACTTGCTGGATTTCGCGCCTTATAGAGAAATCCTGGTTGATATATTACGCGATGCGGATACGTCTACCCCTTTAACCATCGGGTTGTTTGGCTCCTGGGGCAGCGGGAAAACAAGTCTAATGCGCATGCTCCAAGACAAGATCAATGAGCCAAATAATACCTCTTACTTCACCGTCTGGTTCAATGCCTGGAAATACAATCACGAAGATGCACTTTGGCGCGCCTTGATCTTACGAGTTTTAGATGAGCTTAGAACAAAAGCATACCAGCAGCAGGCAGAGAACGATAACAAAATTTCTAATCTAGATGCTGACTTAGATCGCCTGGAGGAAAGTCTATATCGCACGGTAGAATGGGAGGAATTAGGGCGCTGGACCCTCGATTGGGCTAAGGCACTTCGGAATACAACAGAAGAGGCAGCAGAAATTGCATTAGCTTTTGTGCCAGGGGGAACTCCTTTAGTTAACATCATCAAGAAAACAACCGAAGCCATCACTGGCGAAAAAAGCCAATCGATAGCAGACACATTCCGACAGGAAGCAAAAACATACCGTAGACAAAAACTCCGTTCATTAGAGCAATTTGAACGCGAATTCCAAACCTTGCTACAACAGCATATCGTAAACAAAGGAGGCCGGCTCATCGTATTTATAGATGACCTGGATCGCTGCTTACCTGAAAAGAGTATCGATGTGCTGGAAGGTATCAAATTGTTTTTGGATGTGCCGGGGTGCATTTTTGTTTTGGCACTAGATCGCGATGTTGTTATAAAAACTCTGCAAACACGTTATCAGGATAGGATAAAACCGCGTCAGTATTTGGAAAAAATCATCCAGGTACCCTTCCAACTCCCACCCATCGAAAAGTCGTACATGCAACAGTATATCGACACGCTTGTGCCCAATCTCCCTAGTCACCAATGTGCTGAGATTTTCGCGGCCGGATTATCTCCAAGCCCTCGAGAAGTAAAACGCGTTATCAATATTTTTATATTGCTTTGGAAATTAGCCCAGCATAAACTGCCGCAAGAAATTCAACCAGCCCGCCTTGCAAAATTGGTTACGATCCAACACCGTTACCCCAAGCTATACGAATTGCTTCGCGAGATGCCGCATCTGCTGCGTGATCTGGAAACTTATTGCCGAGCAGAATCAGAAAACGAAATCGATGCAACCGTAATCAGTGAAGTTGACCCAGCTATACCAACACAACTTCATCCCTTCGTGCGTCAGGCAAATCTACGACAATTATTAGGTATGTATCCTCCTGACACGCCGGATACTAATTTTGCTGATCTATCACTTCAAGAAATTAACGCTTATATTTACTTGACCCACAGCACAATCATCCCTGACAGAAATTTACAAGCGACAAGAGCCAAAATAACCGAGCCTTCTATAATCATTATCCGAGCGGGGTCATTCGTTATGGGCAACAACCAGGAATATCCCCTGGCGAATTATGGCATCGGGCGATACCCAATAACCAACTACGAATATCGGGCTTTCGTGCAAGACACAAATCACACTCCCCCGCGTCATTGGAATGGAGATAATTACCCTGAAGGAATAAGCGATCACCCAGTAGTATTTGTCCGTTGGGGTGATGCCATAGCTTATTGCCAATGGCTCAGCCAAAAAACCGACAAAGACTACCGCTTACCTACTGAGCCTGAATGGGAGAAAGCAGCGCATGGAGACAAGCAGCGGATTTGGCCCTGGGGGAATGACTGGGACACCAATCTTTGCAACTCTAGAGAAGCTGATATTAATACTACATCACCTGTTGGTCAATATTCACCAGCTGGAGACAGCACTTCGAGCATTGCAGATATGGCAGGAAATGTTTGGGAGTGGTGCAGCAGTTTGTATCGCCATCTACCTTATCGGGCCGATGACGGGTGCGAAAACCTACAAGCTAGTGGTGACCGGGTCGTGCGAGGGGGTTCTTTCAGCGACAATAAAGATTTTACTCGGACGGATTCTCGTTCTAGTCGTCATCCTAATAGCAGCAATCGTAATATTGGCTTCCGAATTGTGCTTGATATTTAGATTGGTCAGCAGCCACCGAATGAATTCGGCGGCTGGTACAGGAAACGTGTTTGCCAGTGGCATGCAGAGCAGAACACGTTTTGGTGGTGGTTACACATTGACTGATTCTGATTCATCCTCGTGCCTACGCTCTGCGTTGGCACGCAGCCTTGCACGCTCTGCGTTACATTGCAAAAACGCGGAGCGTTGGAAGCGGCGTTACCACGCAGAGCGTGAGTAACGAGAAAAGAGCTTTAGTAACGAGAAATCTTTTGATAACCCACGCAGGTGGATGGCAAAATTATTCGCTAAGCAGGCCAACCTCGAATTAATTCAACGGCTTTCTACTTTGTGTCCTTCGAGTCCTTCGTGGTACGCGCAAACAACAATCATCTCACTCTGTCGTAATACGATAAATCAGCCGCCAGATGTGGAGTTGATCATAAGAAGCGGTCTGGTCCAAAGCATCGAAAACCGGTCTGAGCCTGTAGGTGCCGAATTCTTCGAAAGCTTTCATCACCCCCTTTTCATCTGCCTGCGATAATTCGCTTGCATCTTTCAAACCATCCAAGCGGATAGGCTTACCGGAGACGAAAGCTTTCTTCAAATGATTGAGAATGGTGCTTGATGCAAAACCCAGCTCGCTTGCAATCGCTTGAATCGAATCACCGGCCTGGAACCTCTCCCAGATATATTGCGTTCTTTTGCGGCCGCGAGCGGTTTTTGCCTGAGCAATCGACATGGATGGAACATTAACGGGTTCGATCTCTTTTTCTTTGCAATAAGCCTTAATCACGGGCAAGAAATGGGGGCCGTATTGTTCCAATTTATGCTTTCCAACCCCATAAATCCGCGTCATGTCTTCTGACGTACGCGGATAATATGCCGCCATCTCGGTCAAGGTTCGGTCATGAAAAATCACATAAGGGGGAAGTTCGCGCTCTCCGGCCAGTTTTGTGCGCAGGGAGCGTAGTTGCTCGAATAAATCCGAATCGTATTCCAGATCAACCTTAGATGCGGTTGGTTTTGTAATATATCCCGGCACTACTCCCCAGACTTTTTTACCTTCTAACACTGCCTCACCTACAGACGTCAATTCAAGGCTGCCATGGGGTTGTACCCGCCTCAGCAACCCTTGGCGAATAAACTGACCGGCAAGATAGCGCCATTGCTTTTTGGTGTACTCCAAGCCTATATTGTAGGATGACAATCGGTCGTGCCCTTTCCCCAAAACCTTCTTGGATTTCGATCCCCGCAATATATTTATGATATGCATCATGCCAAAAATCTCTCCGGTTTCCTTAACGCAAACCAGGTATTGTCGAGCCGGGGTAGTCAAATCAACCTGCTGCGTACCGCTTTCATCTCCCGTCAACTCTAGCCCCGCAGCCAAATGTTCAGTTCCGGAATGCAGGCAATTATCGCAAGCCTCACAATCATCTTTTTCATAAGTCTCACCAAAATATGACAACAAAGGTTTACGGCGGCAGGTATGCGTGTCAGTATAAGCCAACAGCGTCTTCAAGCGATGCTCAGACCCTGATCGTCTCTTGGGGTCCTCTTGCTCGATAAAATACCTGATAGTGGCTATATCGCCATACGAATACAGCATCAAACAATCTGCGCTCAGCCCGTCGCGGCCAGCCCGTCCAATTTGCTGGTAGTAATTTTCCAGGTTTTTGGGCAGGTTGTAATGCAAAATAAAGCGGACATTGGATTTGTTTATTCCCATTCCAAAAGCTATCGTCGCCACCATAATGATGCCCTCTTCGTAACGGAAGCGGTGTTGGTGACGGCGGCGGGCGTCACTCTCCATGCCGGCATGATACGGCAGCACCGGATAACCCAGCATCTGTAATTGTTCCGAAAGCGTATCTACCCGATCGCGAGTGGAGCAATATATGATCCCGGCCTGCCCCTTATGAGCATCGATAAGATCTCGTGTCTGCTCTAATGCATCAATCTTATCGACAACGGACAACACCAGATTCTTGCGGTCGAAGCTACTGATGAATTCATTAGCGTCTGAAACCAGCAAGGATTTCTTGATATCCTGCCGCACGCGCTGGGTTGCTGTAGCCGTAACGGCCAGCGTTACTGCTTGGGGAAGCTGCGCCCGTAACCCTGCCAACTGGCGGTACTCAGGTCGGAAATCATGCCCCCACTCTGAAATGCAATGAGCCTCATCAATAACGAAACATTCCACCCGGCATTTCTTCAATAATAGGATCGTCTCCGGGCGCAGCAGGGTTTCTGGGGCCGCGTACAATAATTTGATTTGGCCTGATTTAATCCGCGCTAAAGTCTCCAAATACTGGCTGTGCGTCAGGCTGCTATTGAGATACACAGCAGGGATACCCCATTCTCGCAACTCCAAGACCTGGTCTTCCATCAATGATATCAACGGGGAGACCACCACCGTCATGCCTGGTAACAGTGTCGCGGGAAGCTGGTAACACAAAGATTTGCCGCTGCCGGTCGGCATAACGGCCAATGAATCTTGTTTTCGAAAAATGTTTGCGATGATTTCGCGTTGAAGATGTCTAAAATCCTGGTATCCAAAAACTTGGTTAAGGACCTGATCGATTTCAGGGATTTTGTTTTCGTAAGTTCGTTTCTGAATTCTTTGGGCCGGAACAGGTTGCGGTTTGGTGGGGATTTTATATGGGAACCAGCCGGAAAGCTGAACGTAACAACGCAGCTCCCCCTCCGGCTTCTCCCTGGGCCGCCACCAGTGTGCCAGAGATACACGCAAAAGCGTCCCTGCCGGGATTTCTGAAACAGGTCGCTGAAATCCGACAAATGTCAGGGTGCGCCCTCCATCGCCAGTGGGATAACGATAACGGATGCGCTTACGATCATCATCGCGCCTCAAGGCCTGGTTTGGACGCCAGAAGATGGTGCTGCGCGAGGGCAACCCATTACGCTCGGCAATATACAGCGTCCCAGTGCTCGTGGGCTGCGTTAAACCATCGAAAATCACTTCCACCCCGCCGGGAAGCGGCGGCATCTGCTTTTCGATAAATTGGTCTATTTTCATCATCGGGGCTAAACGGCGTTTCCGCTGCACGATCACATTTTCGACGTGCGGAGGGGTAATTTGGGCATCTTCACTGACTTCCACTTCCCAAACTTCGCCCACCTGATAATCCATATTAAAGTTGTTGTTCGTCTCCTGATCTTTTGCAATTAAGCGCAGCGAACGTCCATCAAATGTCAGTGCGCCGATACAAGCTCCGCCCCTCATGCGAGTTTTTGCAACAATTACTACTTTCATGTGTTAGTCCATTGGTGAATGGTATATTGGTGTATTGGTGTAAGTATTGCCTGGTGACATCGCTTGCCTGGTGACATCGCTCGCCTGGTCGCCTGGTGACATCGCTCTGCGGTGTCACCGCGGAATGACACTCCGCGTCGCCCAGCTGGAACGCAGTACTCCTTCGAGTATGCTACGCGAAGCGTTATCGCTGGACATTCCCACGCCGGAGCGTAGGAACGAGAGTAAGAGAGTTGGCTCTACTCAGGCAATAAATGTTCTACCTCGACGCCGAGCGTGCCTTCCAAATTTTCTGCCAGCAAAAGGCGATGACAGGCCGTCGGCTCTCGTTCTACGCAAAACAAGACCACTTTCTTGGCCCCAATAGGCAAATCGTCCAAAAAGGCTTGGGCGTCGAAATTGGCTAAAATCTCTTCCTGATAAGCGCGGATATAACCGGGGCTAAGAGTTTTGCGATCCCGTTTGGCAACCCGTTTTTGACGGTCGGCATCTTTCTGCCGCTGGCGAATTTCGGGCGTGGGAGCGAGGTCGCGGCGATGGAAATAATAAATCCCCAGGGCTTGCAGGCGAGCTTGCAACCTTTTGTGATTCGCAAACGCATATCTGGCTCCACGCACCCCGCGCCGCCAACGGATATCGCAAAACACATCCACACCGGCACTTTGCAGCGACTCGAAAAACTGGTCTGTGCTAAAACCATACACCCCTATAGTTACGACTTTAATACTCATCGTTCCTCCTGCGTCGCCTGGTCGGGAGACCTTCGACATCAGTATTTGATATCAGGTAAAATTTTTGATTTTCTCTGCGTCTCAGCGTCTCAGCGACTCTGCGTTAAATCTTATCAGTTTCGCCATGGCGTGCATACCGACGGTACGCAAAGCGAGTAAGACCAAGCTTCGTTAGATGGTTACCCCTGAGCTACTCGTCCCGATAACGTTTTCTGGATCTAAACGTAAAGAAATCATCTCCAAATAAGCTGGGTTGACCTTTGGTCAACCGCAGCAAGACCTGTTTTTGAGTAATAATTTCACCCTTCTCATCTATGTGCAAGACTTCCAGCCCATTCGCAGTAAGAGTTTGGCCAATCAATTTGCTGCGGTGACAGTTTTCGGGTTTTCCTTCGCTGCACATCAATACCACTTGTAATGGCTTGAGGTTGGCCTCATGCAAACGTTTTATACCCTGACGGTAAAAAGGCTGCTGGGCCACTTTTGCATAATCCACCTTGCCGTTGGTATAACAATTGGTATCATCAGGTTGCCCCCCTAAAGTTTTTCCCATAGGTAGATAGTGAATAGCATTGTTTTCCAAAAAATGTTCGAGTGCATTTTTGGAAAACTCTGGTTTATAGCTAGAATATGGACTGGAACGGACATCAATCAAATATTGGATCTGGTATGCTTGCAACAATTCCAGAAAGGCATCAATTTCCCGCCTGCCGTATCCGATTGTGTATATCGGTGTATTTGGCATAGATTGCCTCTTTTGAATAATAATTGGGTTATTCGGATTATAGCATAGCACAGTGACAGATCGATTGAAATCGTCGCTATCCCCTTTTACGGATAGTGAAGGTCACCCCGCTCGGTCTGAGACCATCGCTATCCCCTTTTTACGGATAGTGAAGGTCTCCTGACCGAACGAAACACGGTTGCACGGTGTCGCCCATGGGG
>JAYELX010000509.1:0-1483 GCA_034717875.1 Chloroflexota bacterium
GCCGGGTTGTGGGCATCAATGCCTACAATGAAGACGATCCACCCTCGGTACCCCTGCTGGAGATGGACCCGCAGGGTTATCAACGTCAAATTGCGCGCCTGAAAAAACTGCGCCACGAGCGCGACAACGGCCGCGTTGGTCAAAGCCTCGATCGTTTGCGCATAGCCTGTCAGGGCACCGAGAACACCATGCCGCATATTTTAGAAGCGGTGCGCGCCTACGCCACACTTGGCGAAATCGTTGACGTGATGCGCGCTGTCTTCGGCACCTACAACGAACCAAGCTGGATATAACCGCGCCTCATGCGCCCAATCCTCTTCGCCGCCATTCGCACCGTTTTCAATATAATCTACCGGATGATCTACCCATTTCTGCCGGTCTTCAGCCGCGCCCTGGGCGTAGACATCCCCGCGCTCTCGCAGGCATTGGCCAACCGCTACCTGGTTGGTGCGCTCGGCCCATTTCTGGCTGCCATCGCCGATCGACAGGGGCGCAAAGCGATGATGCTCTTCGGGATTGGTTTATTCGTCATCGGTGCTGGGGTGCTGGTGGTCTGGCCCACTTTCACGGGCTTTGTGATTATGTTGATCCTCACCGCACTGGGGAAATATAGTTTCGATCCCTCCATGCAGGCTTATTTTAGTGACAGGATTCCCTATCAACGCCGCGGGCGCGTTTTGGCGATCACGGAGTTGGGATGGTCGCTCAGCTTCATCATCGGAATCCCCCTGGTGGGAGTGCTGATCTCTCGCCGGGGATGGCAATCTCCCTTTGTGTGGCTTGCGCTAATGGGACTCATCTCCGGCGGCTTGCTGATCTGGCTGATTCCCAAAGATTCTGCCCCCAAAGCAAATCAGCCTAAAATTTGGCGCAACATCTGGGACGTGCTCAGTTATCCCCCCGCATTGGCAGGCCTGGCCGTGGGGCTGAGTGCCAGCACGGCCAACGAGACAATCAACTTGATCTTCGGCGTGTGGATGGAAGATGCTTTCGAACTCAAAATCATCGCCCTGGGTGCAACCGCTGCCGTGATCGGATTTGCCGAGTTGGGCGGAGAAACGCTCGTGGGCGCATTGGTTGACGGGCTGGGAAAGGTACGCGCCGTGAGCATCGGGCTGGGGCTGAATTGCATCGCCGCATTGGCCTTCCCCCTGCTTGGACGCAACATCACCGGCGCACTAATCGGGCTATTTTTATTCTACATTACCTTCGAGTTCACCCTGGTGAGCATCATTCCCATGATGACGGAAATTTTACCCGCAGCGCGGGCGACACTAATGGCCTTCAGCATCCACCAGCATGTCGCTGGGGCGCGTTTTGGGGGCGTTGGTCGCGGCTCCGTTGTATGCCTGGGGCGTGGGCGCCAACGCCGCGGGTGCGGTGATTTTTAATTTGATTGCCATTACTGCGTTGTGGCGCGTGCGGGAAAATTTGTAAGCGTTAAGGCCTCCAGCAAATAGAACGCGGATCGCGCCGATGGCTA
>JAYELX010000509.1:1583-8370 GCA_034717875.1 Chloroflexota bacterium
GGGAGAATCCAAGCAAGTCCCCCTGCTCCGAAGGACTCCCTTGGGAGATGCGGGTGGATTTAGGGGGGTGGGAGTGAACGATTACGTGGTGGCAGTTCATCCCTTCCTAAATTTAGACGACAAAATCTAAAAAATTCTCTCTATTAATCAACTCAAAGGTGCTATTGGTATATTCCTTTACCCAACTAGTAGGGGCCGAAGATTTCTTGCGCCCCCATTTATATTCGTAGCCATGCACTTTGCCGCCGTATTCTTCCACATAATCTAACTCTGCGCCGGAGTGTAAACGCCAGAAATAGGAGTTGCAATAATGTTGAGAATAACTATTTTTTTTCAAGCGTTCTGTAATCAGGAAATTTTCCCAAAGTTGCCCTACATCATTTCGCATTTCCAGTAAATTGAAATTATTAATCATCGCATTTCTTACGCCTAAATCAAAAAAGAAGATTTTATCCATTTTCGATACTTCTTTGCGTAAATTTCTAGAAAAACCAGACAACCTAAAAATGACGAAAGATTTTTCCAGCAAATCTATATAATTATTCACCGCGGCGCGACTAATGCCTAGTTGTGTTGCCAACTCATTAATAGACACTTCTGAGCCAACCTGAAAAGCCAGTAATCTCAACAATTGTCCAATTTTTGTATGATGTTTAATGCTCGCAAAAGCAAAAATATCTTTGAACAAATAAGCATTCGTCAACTGATATAAATAACGCTCTTTTTTCTGATACGCTTGCATAGAAATCAAATCAGGATAAGCCCCATAAACCAAGCGTTCTTCTAATTCTCTGGCAAGTTCGAAGTCAGTTTTATCCTTCGCCAACTCTGTATAAGAAATTGGATATAAGGTGTGCTTCCAAGAACGTCCTGTTAACGGCTCGCTGAGTTTGTTTGCCAAGTCAAAGGCCGAAGACCCCGTAACTAAAACCTTAACATTGGGAATATGGTCATGAATCAACTTTAAATTAAACCCCACCTGCTCTATATATTGGGCCTCATCTATAAATAAAATTTCGTGATCCCCAATTAGCGCGCCTAACTTAACCAAATCCCGGCTCGACAAAACGTCTCGATATTGCATTTCTTCAGCATTGATTCTCAAACTTTTCAGCTTAAGTTCATCGAGAATTTTATTGGCTAAAGTTGTCTTCCCAACCTGTCGGGCCCCATAAAGAATGACAACTTTATCATCTTTCAACAAATCTTCTTTTAATTGTTCGGAAATAGCACGATTTATATACATAGAGCCATTTTACTGCATTTCTGTTGGTTAATCAACACAATTCGCCCGATTTCTGCGGATCGACCGGCAGAAATGCAGTTGCGCCAGATAGATAAAAAGCCGCCTCGTGCCTGGATTTCAACTTGCTTGCCCTCGACAGGCAGGGGGCGCCCCTCAGGCTAAGTCAAAACACATCTTTTTTATGCGATACTTTTGGGAATGGTTCACAATTAAGTTTACACTTTTTCAAGATATCTAGACTTGGTTGAAAGTGCGGCGGGAATGGAATCCCGCCCTACTTCCCCCGAAATATTGAGATGATACGGATGTAGCAATTCCCGTTTTGAAACTAAAACCAGACTTCGGAAGTCTTCGGATGCCTTTTTGTTAGCGAAATATGTCGTTCGAGACTTCCGAAGTCTTGCCTCTTCTTCATAATATCGGGAATTGCTGATACGAATGTAGTTAAAAATGAATGCTGAGATGTTATAATCAATAATGGAAAACGAAAATGTCTTGTTGAAACACGGAGTAGCAACAACGTAGATGAGTTTACAATTTGAATGGGATAATAAGAAAACACAAATTTCTGAAGCCCACGATACTGTCGAGAACAACATGTTTCCTGAATACGATTTCGATTACAGCAAGGCACGACCAAATCGTTTTGCCAATCGATTTGATGAAAAAGACCAGCTTGTTGTATTACTTGATCCAGACATTGCGGAGATATTCACTACGACAGAGACAGTGAATACAGTACTTCGTGCGCTTATTTCTACCATGCCAGGGATTTCAAAAACGGAGACTGGTAACGAATCATTAGCGACGGCATAGAAATGCCACCGAATGAATTCGGCGGCTGGTACTGGAATCGTTTACCACCTTACCACCACCTTCTCCCACATGGAAATCTCCAAACATCTTTTTTCAGTAGACTCATACAAAAGGAGAATTTATGGACGCAAAAGTAACCTGGAAAGGACGCATGAGTTTCACCGGCACAGCGGATAGCGGCTTCGAAGTCCCGCTGGGCGCGCACCCCGATGTGGGCGGTGACAATGACGGATTCCGCCCCATGGAGTTGATGGCCGTCAGTCTGGCTGGCTGCACAGCCATGGACGTGATTTCTATCTTACGCAAGAAACGCCAGGATGTGATTGCTTACGAAGTTAAAGTGCACACCGAACGAGCGGCTGAGCACCCGCGCACATTCACCAGTGCGGTGATCGAGTATCATATCATCGGACACGATATCGCCGAAAAAGCCGTTCTGCGTGCAATAGAACTTTCGGCCGCGCGCTACTGCCCGGCCCAAGGCATGTTGGCTCAACTTATGCCCATCGAGTTGCTATACTTTATTTACGAAGGTGCGGGAGATGGGAAGAGCGAGTTGGTGATTAGTGAACGGTTGCAAATCGATTAAAATGGCGACTCCCGCACGGGCGTTAACGCACCGTGCTAAATTTACGAAGCCCGTTCGGGCTATAGCTCGGATGAGCTTTGTTACCTAGCACGGCGGATTTATCCCCGTGCGGGGCCACTCCGACCACTCCGACCACTCCGACCACTCCGACCACTCCGACCACCCGACCACTCCGACCACTCCGACCACTCCATGCCCCTCATCTACCTCTCCCTGGCCTTCATCGCGGGCATAATCCTCGCCGATACCGTCACCCTGCCCACCGCCACCTGGCTGATACTGGCCGGGGCCGCCCTCGCATTCGAACTTGTGCGCCAAACCGTCAAACGGGTAATGCCCCAACGCCTACCCTCACTGCCCGACTCCCTCGCGCCGCCGCTGCCCATCAGCGTTATCATCATCAGCCTCTTGTTGGGAGCAGCGCGCTATCAACACAGCATCCCCGACATCACCGACCCCCATTTTATCGCCCATTACAATGACAGCGGACAACAAATCGTCGTCAGCGGCATCGTCGTCGACTTTCCCGACCAGCGCGACAACTACACCAACTTGCGCGTAAAAACGGAACAACTCCACCCCGCCGACGAAATCGCCACCACCGACGTCCATGGCCAACTGCTCGCCCGCGTCCCGCCCGAAAAAGAATTCCACTACGGAGACCGAATCGTGCTGCGCGGCCTCCTCCAAACGCCGCCAGAAGACGAGGCATTCTCCTATCGCGATTATCTTGCCCGCCAGGGGGTCTACAGCTACGTATCCCGCAGCCGCGTCGGCATCATCGAAACAGGACAAGGCAGCCCGGTATTGCGCACCATCTTTAAGCTAAAAGAGCGCGCCCACGACACCGTCTACAAACTCTGGCCCGACCCCGAAGCATCCCTCTTCGCCGGCATCCTCCTCGGAATCGAAACCGGCATCCCCCAACCCGTCAAAGAAGACTTCAAAAACACCGGCACATCCCACGTCATCGCCATCTCCGGATTCAACATCACCATCGTGGCCGGGATATTTGCAGCATTCTTCGGCCGCTTCCTCGACCCGCGCAAAGGCGCCATCGCCGCGGCAACCGGCATCGCCATCTACACAATTCTGGTCGGAGCCGATGCCGCCGTAGTGCGATCCGCAATCATGGGTGGATTCTCCCTCTTCGCCAGCCAAGTTGGACGCCGCCAGCACGGCATCAACACACTAACCTTCGTCGCCGCGCTTATGTCCCTGCAAAATCCCCACGTCCCCTGGGACATCGGCTTCCAACTCTCCTTCGCCGCCACCCTCGGCCTGGTGCTCTACGCCGACCCCCTCTCGCAAGCCTTCATCAAATTCGTGTCCCGCCACGTCCCCGCAACCACCGCCAAAAAAATAGCCGGCCCCGTCGGCGAATACATCCTTTTCACCCTGGCCGCCCAAATCACCACCCTTCCCATCATGGCCTATCATTTCGGCAGCATCTCCCTGAGCGCATTCATCACCAACCCCGTCATCCTGCCCGTCCAAGCCCCAATCATGACCGTCGGCGGCTTGGCCCTCATCCTGGGCACAATCTGGCTGCCGCTGGGAAAAATCGTAGCCCCGCTGGCCTGGCCTTTCGTACTCTTCACCATCAGAGCTGTGGAATTATTTGGAAAAATACGCGGCGGGGTGCTGAACCTGGGAGACATCGGCATCCTGTGGGTAATCCTATTCTACGGACTCCTTTTTGGACTCACTCTAACAGGCTCGCGTTATCGGAAGCTTTTCTCCGCCTTGAAACCAACCCCCATCATCGCCACCCTGGGAATCTTTACCATCGTAACCTGGCGCGCGGCCCTATCCGCCCCCGACGGATGCCTGCACCTGACCCTGCTCGATGTCGGCAGCGGTGACTCCATCTTGCTCCAAACCCCCAGCGGACGCTACGCCTTAATCGACGGCGGGCCCAGCGCGTCCCTGCTCTCCAATGCCCTGGGGCGGCGGCTGCCTCCATTCCATCGTCAACTCGATTGGTTGATAGTGGCCGCCCCGCAAGAAGAAAGCATCGCTGCCCTCCCCCGCACCCTGGAGCGATTCCCGCCCGACAACGTACTCTGGGCCGGGCTAAAAAGTCCCAACCGCTCAGCCGACTATCTGCGCGAGGCGCTGACCGACGCAAAAACCCCCACCACCCGCGCCGAACCCGCCCACAGCCTCGACCTGGGTGAGGGTGCCAAAATGACCATTCTCACCAGCGGGAACCGCGGCGCGATCCTGCTGCTGGAATGGGAAAATTTCCGCGCCCTGCTTCCCCTCGGCGCGGACGATGGAGATTTAGAGAACCTGCGAATGGGCCAAGATATTGGCACAGTCACCGTGCTGCTGCTGGCCGATAGCGGCTACGCTCCCCTCAACCCGCCCGAATGGATCGACAACCTCAACCCCCAACTGGTGCTGCTCAGCGTCGCCCCCGACAACCCCTCCGGCCTCCCCGACCGTGAAACCCTCGACGCGCTGGGCGGCTATTCCCTCCTCCGCACCGACCAACACGGCTGGATTCACATCTCCACGGATGGGGAACAAATGTGGGTAGAGGTTGAAAAGAAATGATAAGGCCGACAGGAAAAATGTTGAAATCAAATTCCCGGTAGATAGTCATTCCACCTGATAGCGGATGTCATTAGTGATAAATGCCCGATATTTTCAGTAACCACAATTGCGTTTGCTTGAATAGCCTGAGCGGCTAAGATGACATCACCATCTAACGCTTTCGAATCAGCAGTTGGTTTTCCTATTTTACGAACTTTTGCCCATAATTCTGCTGCTTTTAGCATGGTTTCCGTATTAATTGGAAGATATTTGAACACGGATTTGAGTTCATCTAAGCGATTAATTGACTTCTTTAAATCTTCTAGTATGAAATTCCGTCTGAGTTCATAATCTGCGATTTCGGGGATAATAACCATGACGTCGGATTTAAGCACTTTTTCAAACCAATTTACCATTTCTATATTTGGCCTAGGATGAGCAATACGACCAAGAGGTCCTGTGTCCAATATTATAATTTTATTCATGGAACCTTGCTCTATAGGATATTCGATTTTCTTCGATGTGTTTTTTTATGTACTGCCAATTGGTTTCATCGTAACCCGAATCATCAGCAAGCCATCTCTCTATTAAATCAATAGCTTGCTGATTTTTTTCTTGAATATCTGATTCTGAAGCAATCGCGAGGGTAGGAATAAACGGTTCTAGAAGAACACCAGTAAGGAAATTAAATAACTCAAGCTCATTATTTGTATAAAGTGAAGCAAAAGAATGACGTAAATTTTTTCTCTGAGTTAATATTTCTATGAAAAGCTCTTGTTCAAGCAAATTGGTTGTGCCAAGATTAAAGATTGGCAAATCAAAGCTTCGTTTCTCGAAACCTTTTGAACCAGCTAAACAATTTATATTCGGATTGTCTTCTTCATCGAAAACGAAGTCCGGATATATAGCGTCTCGGGTTATATTGGCTAATGTCATGATATTATTGCCCCATCGCTCCTTTTAATTTATCAGTTATGCACCATTGAATAAGCCTTGTTCCCATTTGATTATAATAGTTTAGCTTTTCTATCACTTTTTCGTTTGCGGTTTTTTCTGTATTGAAGAAATCGCTATCAATTAGATAGCATGATTCACCATCTGATGTGTCTATAACAATACCATGAGAGATACGGACTAGGCTTGTGCCATCTTTTAATCTAATCTCAATTTTACTTGCTGAATTCTCCACAAAATCGCAGAGCTCAGTAGAGGAAAGTATACCTGAAATGTATGGCGATAATAACTTACACCACGGAGTACCTATAAGACCTAAGTTGGATCTCTTAATTAAATCCTTATAACGTAATCCAATCCTCGAAAAATAGGGTGGAGAATATATAGACGTGATAGCATCTAATGGCTTCAACAGATGTTCGCGGAATTCTTCCCAACATTTGTATTTATTAGATGTCAGTGCTAAAAAATTATTCGTCAGAGTTATTTTCCAATTATCATCACTATCAATAAAATCATATATTTGTCTCTTGTGATTCGATGTAACTATCTGGGCAATCTCATCGGGTATCTGATTTTGTAACTCTGGTGGGAAGTCCACCTTCATTTCGGTTTTTTCTGTAACCTTAGGGTATTCACCA
>JAYELX010000510.1:0-8320 GCA_034717875.1 Chloroflexota bacterium
GGAAAAACACTAATAATTCGTGCGTAACTAGAGTTAATGAGATAGTCAACAAGCCCGGTTACAAAAAACTAGGGATCACGAAAGCTATCGTGAAAAGATTCAAGGATTTCAACGCCAGGGATTATGAGAATTATGAACGTGCTATCCAACTCGTTAGGCAATATATTTAGTAATCGTTCACTCACCCACCTCAATCCTCCCCTAGGATTCATAAAAGTATAACTTCCAGAACGTCATGGCTTTGCCCGCCTTCGGCGTGAACGGAGAGCAACGGGGTTATATGAGCGATTCTCCCTCACCCTGCCATCTCCCGGGGAGGGGAGAGGGGACAGCCCATCCACCCTGCCCTCTCCCGGTGTGGAGGGGGACAGCCCATCCACCCTGTCATCTCCCTGGGTGGAGAGGGACAACCCATCCACTCTAGCCCTCTCCCAGGGGGATAGGTTACAGTCCATCTCTCTACCACTGAAAAGACGCACTCAATACTTGCTACTCTCGCGAAAGTTACTGTCACCTTTCTCGTCAGCCAAACAAAAAAACACTTGAAGGAAATCCTCCAAGTGTTCTTAGGTCGGGGCGCCGAGATTCGAACTCGGGGCCTCTTCAACCCCATTGAAGCGCGCTACCTGACTGCGCTACGCCCCGACGACAAAACGAATTATAGTCTATTACCAGCAAAGTTGCAAGTCAAACTCAGTCCACAAAACGGTATTTAAGCAATGCCCAAACTGCTTCGAAAGCATCGTACAAACCAATTTTTTTGCCTTCATCATAATCACGCGGATTGAATGTGATCGGCACCTCGAAGATACGGACGCCTCGCTTAAGTATCTTGGCCGTAAACTCAGGCTCGAATTCAAAACGACGGGCGTGTAACGGAATATCAGCTATTACCTCGCGTCGGAAAACTTTATATCCCGTTTCCATATCTGTCAGAATTGTGTCATAGAGAATGTTCGTCATCAACGTCAACAGCTTATTGGCAAGCATGTGCCAAAACATCGCCGCTCGCCGCGGTGCGCCCAAAAACCGCGACCCATAGACAACGTCTGCAACCCCTTCTTCGATTGGCTTTAGAAGTTCAGGATAATCCCGAGGATCATATTCCAGGTCCGCATCCTGGATGATAAGCACGTCTCCAGTCGCGTTCTTAATGCCCGTGCGCACAGCAGCTCCCTTACCCTGATTCTTCTCATGTAATATCACCCTTATAAGGCCTTTACCATCAAGCTCTTCGAGAATCGTTCGAGTTCCATCAGTGGAACCATCATCCACCAATAGAATTTCATCGGCTAATTGCGTATCCTGAACGCGCTTAATAATTTCGTTTATTGTGTGGATTTCATTATATACGGGGATGAGTACTGTAAGTTTCATAGCGGGGATTATACCGCATATTTAAAAATTACTGAGCTAAATTTTTGGTCTTTCGAAGGTATCATCTCAATATTCCGGGGTGGCTTGAGCCGGTCTTCGCGAAGCATACTCTTGGAGTACCCGACCATTCTCATTGGTGACTCGGTCAGGAGACCAGTTACAGCTAAATTAGCCCTATTTTTTGAGAAGACACTTTCAAACCCTATCAACTTAGTTATATATTCCAAATACAATCGCCCTAATACCCACCCCATGCTATAATCGATAGCAAACCAATAAATTCGTTGTTGATGCATAAAATGATAACCAAGCCATTAAAATGGGAGACAGATTATAACCATGAAAAATAAAAAAACTAGACCATCTAGACAAGCTCCCCGCTTCGTTCCCCCTCCAATTACAAAAATCAGCGATACGGGGCTGTCCCAGCTTTGGCTGCAAGATTTGATTCTCAAAGTTTTGTATTTCCAAGGGTACCTAACAGGCTTCCAAATAGCGGAGGCGATTGCCTTGCCCTTCGCCGGTGTCACAAACCATATCTTAAGCGCACTGAAAAGAGAGAAGTTTGTGGAGGTAAAGTCATCTCAAATGGGCTTAGGTGAAGGCTCATATCAATACTCCATCACAAGCGCGGGAATAAAGCGATCACGTGAAGCACTCGAACGCAGCCAATACGCCGGCCCCGCGCCCGTTCCTCTTGAAATCTACACCCGTTCAATAGCGCATCAACAACGGGGGCGCTTGCGCGTCACCCATCGAATTTTGCGTCATGCCCTCTCCCACCTGGTTCTAAACCAAACCATCTTCCAACGCATTGGCCCTGCCATCAATTCAGGGACATCAATATTCTTGTACGGACCACCTGGGAACGGTAAGACAAGCATCGCTCGAGCTATCGGGAAAATGGTTCTGAGTACAAGCATGTATATTCCTTACGCACTCTACATTGATGGGCAAATCGTAAAGCTGTATGATTCTGTCAATCACCAACGCGCACCCGATAAAGACACCACAAGGAAAGGGACAGGTTCTCTGCGTGCCGGCGCACGCCGTGACACACGTTGGGTACTCATCCACCGCCCCTTCATTATGGTTGGCGGTGAACTCACTTTGGAAGGCTTAGACCTTGTTTTTGATGATGTCAACAAATTTTACGAAGCCCCCTTTCAGGTAAAAGCCAATGGTGGTATTCTGCTCATAGACGACTTTGGCCGTCAACTCGTCCGCCCAAGAGATTTGCTCAACCGCTGGATCGTACCGCTAGAAAATCGCATCGATTATCTAACATTACACACCGGGCGCAAACTAGAGGTCCCTTTCGATGTATTGATCGTATTTTCCACCAATTTGCCTCCCAAAGACCTCGTGGACGAGGCGTTCTTACGCCGACTGCGACACAAGATCGAGGTCAGCGATCCCAGCTACGAGGAATATCGCGATATTTTCCAACGAGTATCCAAAGGAAAAGGCGTGAGGTACCGCGACGAAGGGTTAGCTTATTTATTACAAGAATGGTATATCAAGCGCAATCGCAACTTGCGCGCTTCACACCCACGCGATCTTTGCAATCAAATACTGGATATTGCTGATTTCATGTCGATGGAACCAACAATGTCGCGAGAATTGATTGACCGCGCCGCCGCAGCCTACTTTGTAAAACTATGACCATGTACAAAAATCTTCCTCGCCCCACCGTTTTTGCCCATAGAGGCGCAAGTGCATACGCCCCCGAAAACACATTAGCCTCCTTTAGACTAGCCGTACAACAAAATGCTGACGCTATCGAACTAGACGCCAAGTTGTCAGCGGATGGACATATCGTTGTTATTCACGATCAAACTGTAGAGCGGACAACCGATGGAAAAGGGCTAGTTCAAGACTTGCCTTTAGCCGCGTTAAAAGAACTAGATGCGGGCAGAACGTACGATCAAGCTTTTCGTGGAGAACGCATCCCCACTCTCAGTGAGGTCTTCGAAGCGGTAGGCCAACAAACTTTCATCAACATAGAGCTCAAAAACTACGCAGCTCCCGCTAATGCCCTCCCCGAAAAAGTCGCCGCACTGGTTCGAAAGCATAACATGGTTCATCGGGTGCTATTTTCATCCTTCAACCCTATTGCCTTGCACCGCATCCACAAACTATTGCCCAAAACACCCATTTGCTTATTGTCCATACCCGGCCTAGCCGGTGCTTGGGCACGATCACCGTTGGGGCGTTGGGTACCACACCAGGCATTGAATTCTGCTGTTCGAGATCTAACCAAAGGCCTTATCGCCCGGAAACAAAACAACGGGTATCGTGTTTACGTATACACTGTCAATAATCCTGAACAAATTTCCCGGTTTCTCAAGTGGGGTGTGGATGGAATTTTTACCGACGATCCCCCCTTGGCGCGCCGAACTATAAAAGCCGAAACCAGATGAACTTTAAACCTGCGGAATTAATGATAACCTGCATGGCTCGTCAGATTGACGACGGCGAGATTGTTGCCCAAGGAATATCAACACCTCTGGTATCAGCAGCTTATTTATTAGCCCGACACACTCACGCACCGAACCTGTATTTCGCATCCGCAATTGGACAGGGTGTCTGTCGCAGCCCCGCTCCGTTGAGCATTACCAATATCGAAAGCCTGTGGCTGAATCGCTCGCTGACCAATGTCGGTTTTGTGCGTGCTGCTGCTGATGTTCTGCCAAATCTGCGCCCTAAAGAATTTTTCCGCCCCGGTCAGATCGATGCCTGTGGGAACTTTAACAATATTGCCTTTGGCAAATACTATGCCCACCCCAGACTGCGTTTGCCGGGAAGCGGTGGAATTCCAGATGTGACTACTTTTATCAACGACATTCACCTTTATGTCCCCCGGCATTCGCGGGTCACCTTCGTGCCGAAATTAGATTTCCTGTCCGGGCTAGGACATCACCCAAGCCGCAAACACGGGACAGGCCCTCAATATTTACTAACCAACCTCGGCCAATTTGATTTCGCCAATGGCCATATCCGAGTCACGTCCTATCACCCGGGCGTAAGCCTCGAACGGATTCGAAATAAAACAAAATTCGAACTCGCTATCGCTGCCGACATTCATGAAACCCTGCCGCCATCACCGGAAGAATTGCGCCTCATCCGGCAAGAAATAGACCCCCTGGGAATCCGTCGCCTGGAATTACTCAGCGGAGCATCTCGTCGAAAACTACTGCACGAAATTTTAGCTCAAGAACAAAAGCAATCGCCACGCTAACCATTTCATCGCCCCACAGCGTGCGCGCAGGAGAAGAATGAGAATAAATTACCGTAGACGATTTTTGCTCGTCATCCTTTTATGTCTTTCCTTCGTCCCCATCATATCCGGGGAGGCCGCTCCATCTACACATAATGTGAGCACAAAAACGCGCGCCAGGAATGTGTTGGATCAACTGACCCCCGAAGAACGTGTTGGACAGCTCTTCCTGGTAAGTTTTCAGGGCACAAATGTTGGAATAGAGACTCAAATTCACGACCTCATTACCAACCATCACATCGGAGGCGTGATGCTTTCAGCAGGAAACAACAACTTCACGGCCTCCGATCAAACAATCACCAATACCTGGACACTCACCAACCAACTTCAAACTCATCGCTATTCAGCCTCCCAGGCGAGCAGCGTCGATTCGGACACAGAAGAAGTTGCTTCCCAACCAACATATATCCCCCTCTTTATCGGCATATCCCAAGAAGGCGACAGCGCTCCTCACGACCAAATTATCAATGAACTAACGCCAC
Organism: Chloroflexota bacterium; assembly: GCA_034717875.1. GTDB lineage: Bacteria > Chloroflexota > Anaerolineae > Anaerolineales > UBA11858 > JAYELX01. Next base: position 5,140 of record JAYELX010000510.1, read on the forward strand.
TGCCAAGTCAACTTGCCATTGGGGCAACGTGGAATCCAGAACTAGCCAAGCAAGTAGGTACAATTGCGGGTAATGAACTGGCCGCATTGGGAATCAATCTTTTATTTGGCCCATCCTTAGACGTAACAGAAAATCCGCGCCCGGAGGAAGAAGGCGATTTGAATGTGCGCGTTTTCGGCGGCGACCCGTTTTGGGTTGGCGAAATGGGGCGCGCCTACATCAATGGGGTACACGAAGGTAGCCAGGGACACATCGCCGTCGTCGGCACACATTTCCCCGGTCTGGGTAGTGCGGATCGACTCCCCACCAACGAGGTTGCTACCGTCCGAAAGTCAATCGAGCAACTCAAGCAGATCGAGTTAGCCCCTTTCTTCGCTGTAACTGGCGATGCGGCCACAGAAAGCGAACGGATTGACGCATTACTTGTCTCGCACATTCGCTATCAGGGACTACAGGGCAATATCCGTTCCACAACCCGCCCTATCAGCTTTGACCAGCAAGCCCTCAACCTGCTTATGCAACTGCCTTCACTATCTACCTGGCGCGAAGATGGCGGTGTGATGATAAGCGACGATCTCGGCAGCCGGGCTGTGCGCCGCTTCTACGATCCCACCGAACAAACTTTCAACGCTCGGCGACTTGCGCTCGACGCATTCCTGGCCGGAAATGACTTGCTTTACCTGAACAATTTCATTGGCGACAATGACCCAGATGCCTATACAACCATCGCCAAGACATTAGATTTCTTTACCCAAAAATATCACGAAGACCCCGTTTTCGCCCAAAGAGTTGACGAGTCCGCCATGCGCATCTTGACATTAAAATTACGCATGTTTGATTCCTTCACACTTAATCAGGTCATCACATCAGGGAATTTAGACTCTGTAAAAACTACCGAATCCGAACAAATAACATACAAAATCGCTCAGCGCGGGGCCACATTAATCAGTCCCTCTCTTAATGAGTTAGGTGACGTGATGCCCAATCCCCCGGATTATTACGACCACATTGTTTTCATCACCGATTCATACACAGCCCAACAATGCGCCGAATGCCCTACTCAAACCATCCCCCCCACAAACGCTTTGGAGCAATCTGTACTCGCTTTGTATGGGCCAAGTTCGGGTAGACAAATCTCGCCAAATTATTTAACCTCATATTCATCCACTCAACTCACACAAGTGTTGGACAACATCGAAGACACCCAAACCATCGAGGAAACTCTTCAACGCGCGGATTGGCTCGTCTTCACCATCTTGGACATCCAAACCGACCGCCCATCATCGTTGGCGCTGCAACGCCTTTTGGCAGAACGCCCTGATTTAAGTCACAATAAAAAAATCATCGTTTTCGCCGCCAACGCCCCCTATTACCTCGACGCCACCAATATCTCTAAATTTACATCATATTTTGGGATTTATAGCAAAACATCGCCCTTTATGGATGTGGCGGCCCGGCTGCTGTTCAAAGAAATTACAACGCCTGAGGGCGACTTACCAATATCTGTTCCCGGTGTTGGATACGTTCTCATGTCAGCGACATCGCCTAATCCCGAGCAGATTATCCCCCTCATTGTGGAATTCCCCAATGTGACAGAAAACATCTCAAGCCCTGAAGTAATTATCGCCCCCGACTTTCAAATTGGCAAAACAATTACACTGAAAACTGGTGTGATCCTCGATCATAATAACCACCCCGTTCCGGACAACACACCAGCTCAATTTATCGTCACGGTTAACGGGCAAGAGATGCCAACAATAACTACAACCACCACAGACGGCATCGTCCACATAGATTACAAAATAGGACAACCAGGTTTTACGAATATAAAAGTAAAAAGTGGCTCAGCGATTTCCGATGAAATCACATTTGAGGTCCCCATTGGAGAAAACACACCTATCCCCCCCACAGTTACACCGACACAAACACCCACCGCCAGCCCATCACCCACAATGCCGCCGCCAACGCCACAACCCACCCCTGAACTCGAAGATACTGTTCAACACCCAGAGATTCAGGACTGGTTATTAGCCCTGGTAATTATCTCGATAATAGCCTGGGCAGCTGCGCGCACCGGTGCGTTGATGGGACAGGTTCGCTGGGGTGCACGCTGGGGGCTATCCGCCGTGATCGCTGGATTGCTGACGTATACCTTCGCGACACTATCGTTAGCTGGGACTACCTGGGCAATCGAGACGCATCAACATTGGTGCGTGCTGCTGTTTGCCTTCCTGGGCGCGTTGCTTGGATGGGGCCTAAGTTTGTTGCTCTATTTCAAGGATAGAAATTAAGACCGACCACCGAATGAATTCGGCGGCTGGTACAGGAAACGTGTTTGCCGAAGGCATGCAGAGCAAAACACGTTATCTGGCGACATCGCTTCGCGTAGCACACCTGTAGGTGCCCGCGGTGTCGCCGTAAATATAACACACTTTCAAAATTATCATCGTGTCTTGAGTCGAGCGGTCTGGTCAAATCTGACAGCGAGCGCCATTCTTCTGCCATTGTTGCTCAACACGTTTTTGCCCTTGGATCCCGTAATCGTTGAAATAGGCGAAACCATTGAACGTCGTCGAGGCAAGCTAACAAAGCAATATCGGTACGAATGTCAGAGACAATGTTAAATGAGCACGGCAAGCGACGTAACCATTATGTGGTTCGTTGAGAAAACTCCAACATTTTCATTCGGATGGTAAAATAGGGGATAATAGAATTAAGATGCAAAGAGAGGTCTAAAATGGAAACTTTTCGTATCGAAACAACTATTTCTAAAGATGGCATGATATCCATAAAGAATTTGCCTTTCCTGGCGGGTGATAAAGTTGAAATATTGGTGCATAGCCGCAAGCGTAAAAAAGATGACAGCCAAGAAAGGTATCCTCTTAGAGGGTTGCCTATCAAATACGTAAAACCATTTGAAAATGTTGCAATAAATTACTGGATGGTTTTAGGATGATAATCCTAGATACGCATGTATGGATTTGGTGGGTACATTATTTCGTATTATTGGGATAACGCCAGAGATTGCAATAGAATCCACTCAATTACCAGGAAAGTTTCATCGAGACCCTGCTGACCAAATTATTGTTGCAACGGCCAGAATTAGTGATTGTCCACTTGTCACATCTGATAGTAAAATTCTCGATTATTCTTATGTTGCGTCAGTTAAGTAATCAATTAT
>JAYELX010000511.1:0-8236 GCA_034717875.1 Chloroflexota bacterium
GCAGCGGGCGTGTTGTCGGTGGAGTAATCGCACATGTATTTTGTCTGGTTTCATCTCCAATTAAGGATGTCATCGCGAGCGGAATTTGCGCAGCGTGGCATGCGGTGCACCCCCATTTGGGGCTCTCTTGTTAGCATAAAATGAGCCGTTTTATAGTCATTCAGCAGGTTGCCACGTCATCTGGGCGCAAAAAACGACGCCCCTCTTTCTCGCAACGACACTGTTTTCAGGTAACTGCTCAAAGTGTTGGTGGTGTTGTCTAAGTAGGTACTACAAAATATCTTTATAAAATTAGCCTAGCCTTCAGCATAGTCAATTAAATAAGGATCAACGTGAAATAATGTGTAGGAAACTTTATATTCAGACCTCACAGGTTTCAACGGTGTATTTGGGTTTGAAAAGCATGTCGCAAAGATTCAAAATGGAACCCGTAAATCGTTTTTTCAAAAACCTGTGAGGTCTTCGAAGGTTTTGTCATGCTGTGCATGCCTTAGGCAAGACACGCCACAGATGTAACCGAGCGCAGTCGGAAAATTACAAAGAAACTTTCACGGACTTACTTAGCCCGAATGGGCTTCGTAGATTTAGCACGGTGCGTTAACGCCCGTGCGGGAGTGATTAACCGCAAATAATTGATTTATGAAACACTTGTTGATTCTGCTACGCCCGCACGGCGATTGCTTTGCATCCCCGTTGGGGAAATCGACCGTGCTAATATTGCAAAGTCCATTCGGACTAAAGGATAAGTGAACTGTTCTTGTGCAAACCAACAATACTTTGAGCAAGTACGATGTGCTCATGCGGATGCACGTAAAGCGAACCAAGCGAAGGGCGCATGCCAGATGGGCACACACTGTGCAACCTGTGACACAGCAAACCTGCGCTCACGTTAGGATACAAGCGCGCAACTTATTTGATTCTCATTCCTAAGAGTCGAGTAACGAACGGAGGTCAAAGTCCTTATCTAACAAACGGTGGCTGTGGACAGAGACATCATGTTTGGATGTAATCAATTTTTTCAAGACTTGTGCGTTTTGGGAATCGCCTAGCAAAATGGCTCCAACAATCTTGCCATCGCGCAGTGTTAACCGGCGGTACACGCCGATTGCCTGATTCTCAGATCGAAGGATATCATATTCATCCCCCGAAGCTGTGGCTTGGCCAAGGCTAGCCAGATCAACACCAACGACCTTGAGCGTCGTAGCAGGAAGAGTGCCCCGATAGACAGAGCTTCCAGGTTCGATCATGTTAGTAGCGGCAATTCTCGCCTGCTCAATTGCTGCGGGGATGATGCCGTAGACGATGCCGTTGAATTCAGCTACATCACCAGCGGCATAGACATCAGCAACACTGGTGCGCAGATGCTTATCAACAACAACACCGCGATTCACGTCCAGTCCAGCCTCCCGGGCCAGTTCAATCCGCGAACGGATACCGGTCGAGATCAGCACCAATTCACCGTTCACCGTGCGACCATCTTTAAGACGTACGTCCGTGGCGTGTGCGTCTCCCCTGATTGCCTCAGTTTCTGCGTCGGTGAGGATGCGCAGCCCCTGTGCTTCCAAAAGCGATTGGAGAACCCGCGCACCTTCTGAATCTAATTGTCGTGGTAATAGACGTGGGGCAAACTCGATCACGGTTACGTCAAGACCGGCACTGTGCAAGGCACGGGCTGTTTCCAATCCCAACAATCCTCCGCCAATGACGGCTGCCGATGAAGAGCGTTTTGCTTGCTCTTTGATCGCCAGCGCGTCATCCAATGAACGCAGCACGAAGACGCCAGACTTCTCTGCTCCTGCAATAGGAGGCACAAAGGCGCGTGCCCCCGTTGCTAGCAGTAGCTGGTCATAATCCAGTCTAGTTCCGTCAGCCAATGACAGGAGATGTTCATCTATGTCTAACGCCGTCACGCGCGCATCAACGTGAACCTGGATGCCCTTGTTTTTGTACCATTCCAGCGACCGAAAGTAGAGTTTATCTTGCTCGGTATCACCGGCAATGAGTTCCCATAGACGCGGTCGTTGGTAGTAAGGATATGCTTCGCTGCCCAGCACGTGCAGTTCGGCATCTGAATCGGCTCGTACAATAGCTTGAGCCGCGGTTATACCGGCTATACCATTACCCACGATCACATATTTTTTCATGGCTACTCTCCTAAGTTTTATGCTTTTCTGTGATGGAAGCAATCAGTTTGTCCAGTGCCCAGGGCAATTGTATATGGCTTTGAATATACAAACAATCTAACCAATATTCCTGCCCTTTTAGCTTCGAATCCTCCAGCATTAGCCTTTTCAAAACCTGAGCGAAGTTCGGGTTTTACGGATGCGTGAAGGTCAATTGCCAGCTGCCCCAATAACGTTCTCCTTCGTCATCCGAACACTCCGGCGATGAAATATCCACCGATTCCCCGCCGTTTGCGATATGCAGGGAATAATCTACCTGAGGCGCCATCACATAATCGGCATAGCCCCAGCCCATTTCGGGTTTCAGCCCAGTGAAGAAACGATCCTCACCACCATCCCATTGGATGATGATCTCCACCCCCGGGACTCCTTCTCCGGCCGAATTTGTGACCAATATCCGCAACTGGGATTCCCCCACGTCCGGATCACAAAACAAGGCCTGATTCGCAAAGACGAAAGGGGGAGACAATGTTGGGGTGAGTGTGCGCGTGGGCAATGGGGTAAAGGTGGGAAGTGGTGTCCGGCTGAGAGTAGGGGATGGGCTGGTTGAAGGCGTCGAAGTGATGGCGGGCGTCCCCGAAGTTTGGGGAGTATTTGTCCTCCTCGCTGTGGATACCGTTTCCGATGGAGCAAGAGTCTCATCCCGGGGCCGTGTTGGTGATAGCGATGATGTTGCCCCCGGATCATCTTCAGGTTCCGGTATCTGCTGTGTCGACTCAGACTCCGGGGATTGTTCCAGCGCTGCCGACAAATTAGCCAGGGCCTGAGCCTCGGTATAAGAATATCCTTCAGCCAGGTATCGCTGGCTTTGCGCTGCTAAAACCCCAACAGGGTCGTCATCGTGCAGCAACGCCAGACGGGCCGTGGCGCGTTTCAGATCCCCCGTAGCGGAAAATGACGAGGCAATAGCAGCGCGATAAATGTCTTTATACTCTGGATGCAGGGAAACAGGGGTTGTATCTCTATACTGTGTGGGAGAAATTACCCATGCGTACAATAGGCCTAAAGTGATGCCCAACAAAACACCGGTCAGCAAATACCAGGAGCCGCGTTTATTTCTCATGGTGTCGTCCCCTCCGAGGTTGGCGCCCAGCTTTGTAACCCTTGTAATAATTTCTTTAGTACAGCCAGATCAGCTTTGGGATAGCCTTCTTGGTTACCGAAATCAATCGCACCTTGCACCATTTTAAGCGGAGTTTTGTTGCCCAGAAACGCCAGTTGCTGCACTGCCAGTGTGGGGTCTTGTTCAACTTGATAAACCTCAGCAACCATCAAGACATAATCTGATTGATAATCACCGCGCAGACTGTTCGGGGTTGTATCCACATATTCGACAGGATTAAGCACCCAGGCGTAAAGCAGGCCGATACCGATACCTATAAGAATGGCGATGAAGAAGCGAATCCAACGAGACATAAGTTTTAATTGTGAATCGAGATGATGAACGTTGATAAACCAAGATAATACAAGTGTACCTTAAATTACGATTTTCGCGGCGTGATTTGGGATGGTTCATTTGTAGCGTTCAAAGGGAGTGATATTCTCAAGGGTATAGCGATGGTCTCCAACTGATAGCGATGGTCTCCAACTGATAGCGATGGTCTCCGACCGAGCGGGGTGGGCACCGTGTAGGCGTTCGGTCGGGAGACCTTCACTATCTGCAAAACGGGAGACCTTCACTATCTGTAAAGTGGATAGCTTGACTGTTCGGCGATCAACCTAAAATTTGGATAGTGGTAAAAAGGCAAGTGATGAAGATTCTTACATAAGTGACTGTCACCTCACGCGAAAACCAAGCACTTATTTTGTTACCGTTCTAAGCAAGGTAATGCCTAAACGCTCACATTCAGAAATACCCATTGATTTTGAGGTCAAAATCTTATACAATGAATCTAGTGGCCAAAAACACAGCAAGCCATTGTCTATCAAAAAAATGGCGCAAACGTGATTATAAACCGTTATTGAAACGGGGCTCTTTAGGATTTTACGGGGTAGAAAGAGTATTGGCATCGAATTTCATGAATTAGCACGAATGCCCAAGGGCACGCAACACGGATGTGCGCATAGCGAAGCGAAAAGAAAAAATTAGCGAAAATTCGTGTTGCCACAGGCACGCACAGCGATTAGATGCGAAAAATTGTGACTTGACAAATCTACCCCGTAAGTTCCCAGAGACCCTGAAACGGAAAACAAGAAAACGCGTTTGAGTAAGCCCCGGAACATCGAGATGCTTCGTAAGTCAAAGGAAATCAAAATGGAAACGATGAACAATGAAACTGAAGCCGGTCATATCGATATTATCAGGGTAGCAGCAAAATCGCGAACATCTGCTGTTGCTGGTGCCATAGCTGGTGTTTTTCGAGAAAATCAGCATACCAAGGTGCAGGCCATTGGGGCCAGTGCCGTTAATCAAGCCGTCAAAGCTCTAGCTCTCGCGAGAGGATATTTGGAGGAAGACGGCTATGATGTGGTATGTATGCCTTATTTTGTTGACGTGGAAATCGATGACAAGATTCGCACAGCGATTCGTTTTGTTGTCGATTTGCGTTAACCTCCCCCCTTACTTGGGCAGGTAGAACAACGCTACTTCGAGGGGGTGTTTTCGCACGCGTATATGTGCGGGGGTGATGCTGATTGGCTGACAAATCTTTTTGGACGCTGATTCTCGCAGATTTTCGCAGATCGCTTCGCTGTGCGCGCCTTTGGCGTGGCGTGCCTTGCTTTGCCACACGGTGTGCACCCATTGGTGTGCCTACGGCAAGATATTGCGTACTTCGCATGCGCGCCTTACCTTACCCAACGGCAAGCGGATGTGTCTGTGAACAGCTGCGATTATCCGCTTGCCGTGGGCATGCAAAGCAATCCGTTATCCATCCGCTGCCCAGTTTATAACGAGGCCCCTATTTTTTGAGATGGCACCAATCAATCACCGAACCTGCGTCCACTCTGGGGCGGGACGTTCGGCAGGCTTTTTTCCATAGAAGAGATCGTCCAGCCACACAGCCGCGCGGCGGAAAGAGCCTGAGTGCTGAATTCCCCAGCGGACGAAATTATGTAACACGTTGTCGGGATGCGAAAAGGGGCACACGGCCATGCAGCGTCCACAGTCACTGCCGGCTACGTTCCAATAACGGAAACAAGCATCGGGGTCAGCAAATCCCGATATTATGGAGAAGAGGAAAGACTTCGGAAGTCTCGAACGACATATTTCGCTAACAAAAAGGCATCCGAAGACTTCCGAAGTCTGGTTTTAGTTTCAAAACGGGAATTGCTGCATCGGGGTTGAGTTTCCACCGCAGTACACCGTTACTCATTTTTCGACCTCCGAGGGGGATAGCTCGACTGGGGCAATTTTGAGCACACTTCTTGCATAAGTTGCAAAAATCAATCAGGGCTGAATTCGGCTCACGGGAATTGGGCCTCAGCTCCAGGGTTGTGGTCACCACACCCAAACGCACGCGTGGTCCCTGCTTGGGGGTCATTAAAATGCTCATACGGCCAATTTCCCCTAAACCAGCATCACGCGCTACCAGCGGGGCAATAACTCGATAATTGCCGTCGATGTGCGCCCGCGCTTCGTAACCCAATTCCCGGATGGCGTGCGCCAACTGTACCGACACGCGCGCAGATTCGACATATTGCTTGCCCGATTCCATCGAGATAACCGCCCTCGGCGCTGTCCCGACCATATCGAAATCCATCTCGACGCTGAGCGCGATGGCGAAATGATGCTTCACAGAGATGGGCGCACCGTACTCGCCCGTACCGCGCCCAATATGAGAATAAAGATGATAGGGGCGCAACGCCGTCATTCCCGCTCCCATAGCCCCAAATCCTAGCAAACATATTCCCCCCACGATAATCAACAGCGACGAAACTAGATTCATAGTCATAAATATTCCTTGTCAGTACTTGCTTTTTTGAGTTTTTTCGTATATACTGTGTGTACTTGTGGGTCAAAGTGGGATAAAGTGGTAAGTTCTGCGCCGGGCAACCGGCGTTTGGTTGTTAATGGGACGATAGAACAAATGTTTCTGGGTCAATACCACCATAAATTAGACGAAAAAGGGCGTTTGACAATTCCGTCCCGTTTTCGCGATGACTTGTCAGGTGGTGCCTACCTGACTCAAGGCTTCGATCAAAATTTACGTTTAGTTACCGAGTCAGCGTTCGAGGCTGTTTACGAGAGCCTTAGTCAAATGAACACGACAGATCCTGTTGCTCGAGAATTACGTCGTCTGATTTTTGCCACTGCCAGTCAGATAGAGCTGGATCAGGTTGGCCGGGTATTGATTCCTCAATTTTTACGTGATGTGGCCACATTGAATGAAGAAGCTGTAATCGTTGGTGTGGGCGCAGCAATTGAAATTTGGTCTCCGCAGGCTTGGGATCAACAAGTCACGCTGCTGGGCAATGTGGATGCCAACTCTGAGCGTTTTGCGGAACTTGATCTATAAATCGAGATGATGACCGATTGATTAGATGATGTAAATAATCTATCGAAGGTAGCTATGCACGAACCTGTACTTTACCAAGAAATTATCCACGCTTTGCGTCCCCGTGGCGGCGCTTGCTATGTTGATTGCACGGTAGGAGCAGGCGGCCATGCAAAGGGGGTTTTAGAGGCAAGTTCACCTGATGGAAAATTATTAGGATTTGATCTTGACCCCCAGGCGTTGGAACTGGCCCGGGAACGGTTGACCCCTTTTGGGGAGCGCGTCACTTTGGTGTATGCGTCTTATACCACCTTGAGGAGGCAGCTAGATTCCCTGGGGTGGGATTGCGTTGATGGGATTCTACTCGATCTTGGACTTTCGTCCATGCAGCTCGATACGCCGGAACGGGGATTCTCATTTCGATCTGATGGGCCATTGGATATGCGTTTCGACCCCGAAGCCAAAGTCCGGGCTGCGGATTTAGTCAATCACCTGCCGGAGCGCGAGCTGGCCAATTTGATCTATCGCTACGGCGAAGAGCGGCGATCCCGCCAGGTTGCGCGAGCGATTGTGGCCGCTCGGCCAATTCATACCACCCGCGCGTTGGCAGATATTGTTGATCGGGTTGTCAGAAGAGGCCGCTCGCGCATCCATCCTGCTACGCGCACCTTCCAGGCCTTGCGTATAGCCACAAATAAGGAATTAGACGCTTTAGAAAAAATATTGCCTCAAGCCATAGCCGCATTAGCTCCGGGAGGTCGCCTGGCCGTGATCGCTTTTCATTCGTTGGAAGACCGGCTGGTGAAGAGATATTTTCGCAGAGAGAGCCGGGATTGCATTTGCCCACCCGAACAGCCGATATGTACTTGTGACCATCGCACCGTTCTGCGAATAATTACCCGCAAGCCAATCCGCCCAACGGATGCAGAAACCCAATCCAACCCGCGCTCTCGCAGCGCACGTCTCCGCATTGCCGAGAAACTTGATCCCTCGACCACCAAGACCACCAAGACCACCAAGACCACCAAGACCACCTAGACCACTTAGACCACTTAGACCTCCGACACTCCGACCCCCGACTCCCCGACCACTTAGACTACTAAGACCACTCCGACCACTCCGACCACCCGACCACCATGAACCAAATCCGACACTTCACCCAAGCCTATACCCAGACCCCGTGGCGAAAACAGCTTCAGGCGATGGGTATCTTTTTAATCGCATTAGTGATTATTCTCCTGGCTGCAAGTGTTTTTGTGAGCATCACGGCCAGAACGGCAGCCGTGGGCCGAAAGATTCAACAGCATCGATATGAGATCGAATTTTTGGAACGCCAAATTGCCGATTCAAAATCGAAATTGGCCTCGCTGACCTCAGTGTCGGTGATGGAAGAACGGGCTGTAGAAATAGGCTTTCGCCCGGCTACGTCTGATGATATTACTTATATCAAGGTACCCGGCTACGGAGGCCGCCACCCGGTAAATTTAGCTCCTCCCTCGCAGCCAACCGAGGTCACAGCACCCGCACTCTCTTCAGCCTTCACCCAATCCTGGGTAGACTGGCTTGTTCAGAATTTCAGAAATCCCGTTGTTCCTATTGCGGATGTAATGCCATGAA
>JAYELX010000512.1:0-8081 GCA_034717875.1 Chloroflexota bacterium
TTTTTTTGCAAACCAACAAGCTTTTGAGCAATTACCATCTGCTCTTGATGCATTGCACATCGGATCGCCAGAAAACATCTTGTATTTATCGGCTCGCAGGTGCAATGCGCCTGCTATTCTACAATTTAATTGCCTGGTGACATCGCTTCGCGTAGCACACCTGTAGGTGCTTACCTGGTGACATCGCTCTGCGGTGTCACCGTGGGAATGACGCTCCGCGTCGCCCAGGTGGCGTTCCCACGCGGAGCGTAGGAACGAGAGAAAAGCGTAGGAACAAGAGAACCTGAGCGTAGGAACAAGAGAAGTTCTATTGTTATATCCTGTTTTCGTCATCATCGTATTCGAGAGAGCGAAGTTTGTAAAGAACATCTTCCAATATCTCGCGATTGACGCTGATGAGGTCCGCAACTAGGCCAATGAGTAGAATTTGAAAGCCGATGATGATTAGGATTGCAGTCAGGATCAGCGATTGGATGTGGCCGATGCCACCCGCGCTGATAAAGAAGTACAGGAATCGGATTGCGGGAATCAGCCCGATTAGGATCAGCAAGCTGCCTATGAGTGCGAAGAAGCGCAAAGGTCGATAGCGCGTGTATGCCCGCAGCAGCGCGGGGATGGACTTGCGCAGGTAGTGAGCGGTGCTGTGCATCAATCGGGATGGGCGCGCGGGCGGGTTGGTTTGGATGGGTATATATGCGACGGGAATTCGACGCGCTCCGGCTTGGATCAATGTTTCGATAGTGAAGGAATAGTGGCTGTGTACGAGTGTGCGCAGGGCGGCATCGCGGGTGAAAGCGCGGAATCCGCTAGTTGCATCGGGGATGGGAATACCGGCGGCTTGTGAGACAGCCCAGCTGCCAATTATTTGCAGCTTGCGTTTGAGTGGAGAGAAGCTATCTAATGTGCTTATTCCCCGGTCGCCGACAGTGATTTGGGCGTCTCCGCTCAGGATGGGGGCGATCAGTTTGGCTATATCTTTGCCGCGGTATTGATTGTCGGCATCGGTGTTGACGATGATATCAGCGCCGCGGTGTAGGCATGATTCTAAGCCCATGGCGAAGGCTTTGGCTAGACCCTGGTGATATGGCAGGGTGATGATGTGATTGATTTCCAATGCCCGCGCCACAGTAACGGTCTCATCGCTGCTGCCATCATCAATTATAAGAGTCTCGATCTCATCGACCCCGCTGATGTGGGCGGGAAATGTTTCGAACGTTTGGGGCAGGGTTTTTGCTTCATTGAAGCAAGGGATTTGGATGATGAGTTTCATGGTGACTCAATGTTCAATCCGACAGCGAACGGTAAATCTTGCGCTGTGAGAGTTGAATTTTCAGGATCAAATTACCTTCGGCATCCGAACTAAGCCATACGGGAATCTTTTTCGATTCACGTCCTTCGAACTCCACTCGCTCTGTGACCAAGCCATTCTGTATGGTCTGGGCGGTAAATTGGTAGGGGGTAGTAGATTCGCCCTCCAGCGTGATTTCTATGCTGTATTGTTCGCCGTTGTCCAGAGGGGAGAAGACGCTCAAGTTCTGCTCCCAACCCAGAGTGAAGAAAATTCCTCCCGGGATGCTGCGCTCACTTTTGGAGAGCGGATTCCCTTGCGAGTCAATCAATCGCAGGCTGACCCCAGCCGATGCCGCCGAAATCTGCAAAATTTGGTCTGGCGGCATTTGTGGAATCACAGCCTGATAAGCCCCCGACCAGCGAGCGTGTCCCCGCACCGTGCGCTCGTGGAAAGCCTCCCAGGGCAGCTCGGTGGCTAACCCGCCCGGATTGCTGTTGGTGACGCCGGTGGCCGCGTACATCTTCTTTGGCCCATCATCTGCCGTGATTTCCGAGACAATCCCCACGTGGTCGATCTCGCCGTCCTCACTCCAATCAAAAAAGACAATATCGCCGGGTTGGTAGGCGGCCGCGTGCGGCAGCATCTGGCCCGAGTAGCTGAAATATCGCCACATATCGTGGGCATCGCGTGCATCCCGCCAGCGGTAGAAGTGCTCCGGGTGAGCGCGAAAATCCTGCTCTAGCGCAAATTGGATCTCGTACCCCGCGCCCCAACTGTAGGCATCCAGAATCAAATCGGTGCAATATCCAGCCTCATATCCGTGGAAGTCCCCGTCATCGCCGCGCTCCCGGTTGTAAGGCATGCCCACATCTTTTTGGGCTTCTTCCAGAATTTTTTCGGGATATGCCTGGAAATGAATATCATCAACATCGGCGGATAAATCTAGGGAGATGGACTCCGGCTCGAAGCTGAATCCCTCTTTGGAGGGGGTCAAGACGACCTTGCCGGGAGGGTTGCCGTTGATGAAGAAGTTGCCATTCCGATCAGTTTTGGCAACGTTACCGCCATTGTCGTCGATAGCGACTAACGCCAGCGCATACCCGGCCGCGTTGGTCACTCGACCGCTGAGTGTGTAATTGGGGACTGATTGCGCTTCGATCTCCTTGACGATAATCTGGGATACCCCATCAATTGCTTGCGTATAGGCAACAACACCTCCGCTCGACGAGAGGGCAATGTCGCCTGTGATATTGCCCTCTGCCAGGGTTTGGCGTTCTTCTGTTGCCAGAGTGCAGCCAATCAGATTTGCGTTTACGTCCAGCACGGCTAGATATTCTCCATCCGCCGAGAGGGCGATGTGCGCTGCTTGGGGGAGATTTATTTGAGTTTGGTTATGATTGGGGCGGTCGAATGCGATGATTGTGTATTTGCCCTGCTCTTCTATTAAGGCTGCTACGGTATTGGCTTGGCTGGATATTTCAAGCTGGATGATTGTGCGCTCGCTGCCGTCGTTCGGGGGCAGGTTGAGATATTCGATTTGCGCCAGAACCCGATTGAATAAATATATCCTCGCGGCAGGGGAGATGGAAACGGCCAAAGTGCTGGCTTGTGAGCTGAACACCACCGTGTGCCCGCCGCTGGAAGCCAGAGCGATACACTCTCCCGAGGGGGCGTTTCCTTCGTTTCGCACGTCCCCGCGGCTGCTGACTGAGGCCCGCAGCGTGTGTCCAGTCAAACGGTCATGGATGAAAACATCCGCGACCGCGTTAGTGTCACCGAGCACCAGATTGGCGGCTTCGGAGCGGAAGGCCACATAACGCCCGTCGCCGGAGATGCTGGGATTGGTCGAGTCCGCATTGCCGCGTTCCCCCCGGTCATTGACCGAGACGCGCTCGGTGATGCCCGTCAGCCGGTCGTGGACGTAAATGTCGCTGCGATTTTGTTCGCCGTTGGGAACGAGATTTGCAGCCGCGGATTGAAAAGCCACAAAACGCCCATCCGTCGAGATGGTTGGGGCTTCGGAGGCGGCGTTTGCTTGTTCGCCCGTAGACGAAATCGAGACGCGCCTTGTTTCTCCGCTCAGCCGGTCGTGGACGAAGATGTCGGCCACGGCGTTGGTATCATAAGCGACCAGATTGTTTGCCTTGGATGCAAAGCTCACAAAGCGCCCATTGGCAGAAAGGGAGGGGTTTGAAGATTGGCTATTTCCCAGTTCCCCCGCGCTGGAAACTGAAACCGGGCCAGGTTCCGGGGTTGTCTGCGCCGCTGCTGGTTGTGGTTGGCTTATTGTCAATATGCAGGCAGCCATCGCCAGAACGGAGAGCGTTTCGAGAATCAAGTCAGAGATATTTGTGTTTGTCATCGTTGTGGTTTGTTAGTTGCTCAAAATCAAGTTGTAACGCCTACGGCAGCAGGTGCATTGCACTTTGGGAGTGCTTGCTGCCTCGCCGCCTCACTCGTTTCTTACTCATCGCGGCGCGCCTGCACGTCCGAACCCCGCACGGCGGTTGCTCGCTTTGCGCGCCTTTGGCGTGCATCCCCGTTGGGGAAACCACCGTGCTAATTGTGCGAAGCCCTATCGGGCTAAACGTACAGGCCGAGCTTTGCATGCCGTTGGCAAGGCCTTCGCAATATTAGCCCTGGCATTTATGCCTGGGCGAACTATCGAAGATAGCTCAAACAAAAGGGGGCCGCCCTTTCTCTACAAATTGACGTGACTGCCCCCCAAGCATATAATAGACTTCTTGCATAAGTGCTCTCGTCGCCGTCTCCGGGCCGATTTACGCAACTTAGAAGACATCTTGTTGTATAATTAGCCTATGGTAATCATCGAAAAGCTTCGCTTGAAATTTTCTCAGGATAAATTTGAACTCTCGAGGCATGCAGTTGACCAAACAATCTTGCGTGAAATATCGGTTCAGGAGATACGTGATGCGATACGTATGGGCGAAATAATCGAAGATTATCCCGATGACAAATATGGACCAAGTTGTTTGATATATGGTGACACGCGTCAGAATAGACCAATACATATTCAATGCAGCTATCCTTCACGGTCAAAAGTCAAAATAATTACTGTTTATGAACCCAATCCAGAACTATGGATCGATTACAGGATACGGAGATGATTATGTCTTCAGAAGAAAGAAATGAAAAATTAGTAGCCAAAAAGGTAACCTACTCATTATACAAAGATGAGCAGTTCTATATTATTGAAAATGTGCCTGCACGCGTGGATGTAGAAACGGGAAACCAATATTTTTCACCAAAAACAGTTGAAAATTTACATCAGCTCATCTTAGGTAAAAGAAAACCTGTTCGCACAATCCAAACTCCCGTTTTCAACTTTGCGTAGGCTTGCGGCAAGGGTGGAAAGTGCGCACAATCCTGCATGAACGCAGACGGGGCTATCGTCCCAGGGTAAGCAGCGTGTTTTGGACTTATCCGCTTGCCACGGGCACGCAAAGCGATCCGCTACCCATCCGCTGTTCGGCATTACCCCCCCCCCCTACTTTTTAAGAAGATACAAAAGCTGCTCGCAAAGAATGTTCGGGAAAAATCCGCCCCGTAGATTAGTTTCCCGTTGTGCCGCTGCTTATATAAATAAGTATATGGTTGGTGGTAAAAATAGGGATGGAGAAATAAGTGATAGTTGTTGGCGCGTTGTGGTGAGATAATTAACAGAAACAATACAATTTGAAGGTTCCGCTTGTGAATAGGGTGAAGAAGTTTTCTGGAGATCGATAAGGCCAACATAGCATTCGAATCAATCAGCAAAGGCGTATTTGTTTTGTTGGTAGTGGTTAGATGGTAAGTGATGGGCTGAGACCTCACAGGTTTCTATGAAGCTATTTGCGGGAAAAAACAGGGCAGTAAGCGCAAATTCTGTAACAAAACGAGCGTCTGATGAAAACCTGTGAGATCTTATCACTTACATTTTTTACCACTATTGTTTTGTTTAGCGAAGTGTGATAAGTCATAATCCCAACCACTCGGCTGCCGCGTCGGGGAGGTTTTGCAGCGGGCCCACGCGTTGGTTGCAGCGGGGCAGCGACTCCAGGAAAAATTGGCCGTAATTTTTAGAGAGCACTCGCCGGTCGAGGATAACTGCCACGCCGCGGTCGGAGGCGGTGCGGATCAGGCGTCCAAACCCTTGCCGAAAATCGAGAATTGCCTCGGGAACGGTATATTGGTAGAAGGGGTTGTCGAATGTCTCCGAACGGGCAGCCACAATGGGGTCGGACGGCACCGCGAAGGGTAATTTGACGATCACCAACACAGAGAGATCATCCCCCGGTATGTCGATTCCCTCCCAAAACGCGCGTGTCCCTAATAATACAGCACGTTCCGAATCTTTAAAATTCTCTAATAAAGCATGGGGTGAGGCACCTTTGCCTTGTTCGTATATTTCGATGCCCGCGTTGCTCATGGCTGGGGCAATGGCCTGGGACGTGCGTTGAAGTTGGGCGTAGGATGTGAACAAGACCAACGTGCGCCCGCCGGTGACTTTGCAAAGGCGAATCAAGGCTCCTTCTACAGCGTGCTGGTGGCCGTTGCGGTCTCGAGGTTCGGGGATGTTGTTGGGAATGTAGAGCAGGGTGGAGTTTTCGTAATCGAAGGGGGAGCCTAAGGCCAGTTTATAAGCATCTTCGGCGAAAAGACGTCCGTTGAGATATTCGAAATCGTTGGCTGTGGTCAGGGTTGCCGATGTCAGGATCACGGACATTTTCTCATACCAGAGATGTTTTTGCACCAATGGGCCGACATGCAGCGGGGCCGCGTGCAGGGTCAACCCGCGTCCGCTGGGATAGATTTCGGCCCAATAGATGGTACCTTGTTGAGGGTCGAAAATCAGCGATTCTACATTTTGAATTGTCTCGTTCAATCGATCGAAAACATTGGTGATGTCGTTGTAGGTGCCTTCCAGCATTTCAATATCGTCGTAGCCTGAATCGGAAAGGTCGATAAGTGCGCTGGCGATTTGTTCGAGTTTATTGAACAGAGCTTTGGCGATTTTGTAGGTCTCTTCCCAGGCGATTTCGACATCCATCCACGCTGGCTGCATACGAGTGGCCGAAAGAATGCGTTCCCGTTGGGAATATTTTCCAATTGGTTTTCCGCCGCGCTGCTCGAAGAGGAAATTATCGATTGTGTTGTAAAATCCGCGCAATTGACTTTCTAGTTGGAAAGCGTGGTCGCCGGTTCTTTCTACCAGCCGGTTGATGGCGGCATATTCGCTTGGGGTGATTCTGTCGTGCAAGATGGTTAGCAGGTGCCCAAGCGTTCCTGATTGGTGGCTGCCCAGTGCTCTCAGCAGGCGGATGAAGTCAACACGCGTGACACGGAAGCTCAGGGCGTTGGTGATGGCATCTTCCAAATGATGGGCCTCATCCACGATGAGGTAATTATATTCCGGCAGAACCCGGTTTCCCGTGGAGATGTCGGCCAGCAGCAAGGCGTGATTGACAATGATGATGTGGGCGCTTTGTGCGGCTTGGCGGGCGCGGTAGAATGGGCATGCTCCGCCGGTGCGTTTGAGACAGTTATCTATTGTGCAGCCGTCATCGGCAGAGGATATCCGCGCCCAGACTTCTCGCTCTGCACGGCCATTGAGATTGATTTGCACTCGGTCTCCGTTGCCCCCGTAATAGAGCCACACTAAGACTTTGGCGAATACGCGCATTTCTTCGGGGCTGTCCGGACCGCGCTGGCGTAAGGTTTCCAACCTGTGTGGGCATACGTAGTTGTTGCGCCCTTTAAGTACGGTAGCGTATAGATCGATGTCGATGGCGTTTTGCAGGTCGGGGATGTCTTTGTTGATGAGTTGATCTTGCAGGTTGATGGTATTTGTGGAGATTACGACCCGCTGCCCGTTTTGGATGGCCCATAAAGCCGCGGGGATCAGGTAAGCAAAAGATTTGCCCACTCCTGTGCCGGCCTCTATCATCAGGTGTTGGCTTTCGGAAATGGCGTCGGTAACCGAGCACAGCATTTCGATTTGTTCGGGTCGGTGTTCGTAGTTGGGGAAATATTCCGAGAACGCTCCTTCGTAGTCCAAAATCGAAGCTATCATCTCTGTATCCAGAGGAACAGGAGTCTCTTTTGGCGTTAGCGGATCGACATTTTTGGGATTGGGTGCATCGAAGAGTTGTACTATAAAGCCGCGCCCAGGTTTGCGGGTTGGGACGACCTGACCGGAACGGGCGCGCAGGGCATCGAAAAACAACCCATAGCCGGCCCATTTTTCTACGTTGTCGCCCAGACGCACTATCTCGGCCAATATTTCTATGGGTAGGTCGAGTGCTTTTTGGTAAAGCTTCAGGTAGACTTTTTGGGTGATGCGGGCGTCGTCCAGGGCGCGGTGCGTGTTCGAAAAAGAGATATTTAACGATTGGGCTAAGGAGCCGAGTTTATATCGCCCGGCATTGGGAATCAACACCGCGGCCATTTCATAAGTATCCAGAGACTCGTGGTATTTCAAGACTTTATATCGATGCAGAAAGGAAAGGTCGAAACCTATATTATGGCCCAGAATCGGGGCGTTGCCGATGAAGCCAACCAGATCGTCGATGACATCATAAATGCTGGGTGCATCTCGTACCATCGTATTAGTAATTCCAGTCAGCCGGGTGACAAAGGGTGAGATGCGCTGCCCTGGGTTGATAAGGGTTTGCCATTTATCTTGAACACGGTCCCCATCGAAGCGCACAGCACCAATTTCCGTGATGCCGTCAGAATCGGGGTTTAGGCCGGTGGTTTCTAAGTCTAGGGCAACGATTGTGGAAGTCAT
>JAYELX010000512.1:8181-35897 GCA_034717875.1 Chloroflexota bacterium
TAAGGGTTTGCCATTTATCTTGAACACGGTCCCCATCGAAGCGCACAGCACCAATTTCCGTGATGCCGTCAGAATCGGGGTTTAGGCCGGTGGTTTCTAAGTCTAGGGCAACGATTGTGGAAGTCATATCTGAATTATACTGTAACATGCGGGTTGCAAAGGGATTTGATTTAGATTACGGCAGCACCGTTCGGTCAGGAGACCTTCACTATCGTAGACCTTCGCTATCTGTAAAAGGGGATAGCGATGGTCTCCGACCGAGCGAGGTTGGTACTCGCGAGTTTGATATCGGGAGATGGCAGCATCGTTCGGTCAGGAGACCTTCACTATCGAAACCCTTCACTATCTGTAAAAGGGGATAGCGATGGTCTCCGACCGAGCGAGGTTGGTACTCGCGAGTTTGATATCGGGAGATGGCAGCAGACCTTATCTATCGAGGGCGGTGGGCGGACGCGATTGCCCTGAGAAATGGACGCGATGAAACATATATTATTATAATTTATGCTATAATTGGCGCAATTATGGAAAACGAAGTTGTACGTTCAGAAAACCCGCTTGACAACAATCTCACGCCCGAAGAATTGCGTCGTCAGCGACAAATTATCATCGGGATAATTGTTGGCGGAATAATCATATTGGGAATAATTGTCGCAAGTGTTATTTATTTGCTTCAACCAACAACCAATACAGCCCGATTCCGCGATATTTTCATCATTTTCATGGCATTAGAATCTATTGTCATTGGGTTGGCGCTGATTATTCTAATTGTTCAGATTGCTCGATTGATCAACTTGCTGCAGAACGAAATCAAGCCAATCATTACTTCAACCAACGAAACTGTGAGCACATTACGCGGAACTACCCGCTTCTTGAGCGACAACTTGGTTGAGCCGGTTATCAAACTCAATCAATACCTGGCGGGTTTGCAGCATTTATTCAAATTTATTAAACCTAAGAAGAAAGAGTAGGTTTCGAAATAAGGAGTGAAAATCATGACTAACAAAAATAGCGATATTGGAGCTTTTCTGTCTGGGTTTGTACTGGGAGGTTTGGTTGGTTCGGCTGTGGCCTTGCTTCTAGCACCTCAGACGGGTGAGGAAACACGCACCTATATTAAAGACAGAAGTATCGAGTTAAAGGACGTAGTTGAAAAAAGTGCTGCTGATGCCCGCGTGAAAGCAGATGCAACTTTAGCTGATGCTCGTAAGCAAACAGAAAAATTTACTCAACAAGCCCAAGCAAAGGCTGATGAGTTGCGTCAACAAGGCCAGGTTGTTCTGGACGAGCAAAAGTCGAAACTCGAGGAAGTCTTAGATGCTGGAAAGAAGAAACTTCACAAAAAAGACCCCAAAGTGGTTGAAGAACCGGCAGAGGCAGCAACCAGCGAGGCTTAGTCGCAATTTACAAAAACAACATCGCCCTAAAATTAGATTAGGGCGATGTTGTTATTTAACTTGTGAATTATGAATCGTACTGAATTACTGCTCAAAATCCCAGCTTGCGCTCTTTAAGCGAGACCCAGCGTCCATGGCCGATGACAATATGGTCCAACACTTCGATATCCAGCAAATTGCCAGCTTCGATGATGGCGCGTGTCACGGCGATATCATCGGGGCTGGGGGTGGGGTCGCCGGTGGGGTGGTTATGAACCACAAGCACAGCGGCTGCGTTGCGCCGGATAGCTGCTCGGAATAATTCTCCCACCCGCACTTGAGATGAATTCAAAGAGCCGCGGTACACCTCGATAATGTCCAACACCTGATTGCGGGTGTTTACCAACATCACGCGTAGGTGCTCCTGTTCCAGTGCGCTCATCTCGAATTGCACCAGCGCGGCGGCGTCGGCAGGGCTGTTGATGGTAGGGCGGTCCTCGGGAGATACGAGCGTCAAGCGGCGTCCCAACTCGATAGCAGCTTTGATTTGTGCAGATTTGGCCATCCCAATGCCATGCTGTGCTCGAAGCTCATCATAACTGGCTTGATGTAAACCAGAAAGCCCCTCGAAGGTTTGCAGCAAGCGCCGACCAACCTGAACGGCATTTTCTCCTCGAACCCCCACACGCAGTAGGATGGCCAACAACTCGGCATTGGAAAGTGCCTGTGGGCCTAACTTCGCCAATCGCTCGCGTGGGCGTTCGTTGGATGCTAAATCGGTGATGCGGTAAGTATTGAGTTCGTCATTCATAAGTTAATCCTGTGGGAACTAAGGATTTTTACATTATTAACTTCGTACATCTAAACTAATATTTTGAGCAATTACAAAAATATACTATAATTGATATGGGTGGATTGTATCATCGAAAATATCCAATTGACACCCTAGACGTCAGGAGCGAAATTATGACCTTTGATCCCTCATCTTTAAGCAATTTCATGCTCATCCTAACCGCTTGGGGTGGTGCTTTTCTAGCAGCTTTGTGGTTAAGCCTGATTATTTGGACATACCGCGATATTCGCTCTAGAGCACGCGATCCCTTTGGGCGCATATTGGCCGTGTTGGTTGTGGCTGTGCTTTTTCTGCCGGGCATCGTGGTGTATTTGATTTTACGTCCACAACGCACCCTCGATGATGAATATCAACACACTCTGGAAGAGGAAGCCTTGCTTCGTTCCATTGAAGATACCCCAGTTTGTCCGGGATGTGGACGCCGCGCCAAAAAGAACTGGGAAATTTGCCCCAATTGCCACACCAAGCTCAAGAAGATTTGTCATCACTGCGGTGAGTTGATGGAATTGCCCTGGAATCTCTGCCCTTATTGCGGCACTCCCACCCCGGGGACGCGCAGAGATGATCTAAGCTTGGATGAGGCTATGGCTTCCCTATCACCTACTCCCCCCGATGAAAAGCCAGACGATGACGATGAAAATGAAGAAGAAGATAGGGAAGAAAAGGAAACAACAACAGAAGAATAATCCCCACTTCCCCAAAAAAAATAACACAAATAAATAACGTAACTGCTCAAAATGTTGGTGGTGTTGTCTAGCCCGCTTGAGCGGGCTTCGTAGGCTTAGCACGGTGCGTTAACGCCCGTGCGGGATTGGCTAACCGCTAATAGTGTTGATTTTATGAAACAATTGTTGATTTTGCGCTGCCCGCAGGGCGGTAAACCGACCGTGCTAATATTGCAAAGTCCATTCGGACTAGAGGATAAGTGAACTGTTCTTGTACAAACCAACAATATTTTGAGCAAGTACTAAATAACCGTGTTGCCCTAAATGAGCAACACGGTTATTGGTTTAATTTTGTCTACTCTATATATTCAACGCATCCCAACCAGCGAATTTACCCTCATCCCCCAACTCTTCTTCGATGCGCAGCAATTGATTGTACTTGGCTACGCGATCCGAACGAGCCGGTGCGCCGGTCTTTATCTGACCAGTGTTGAGTGCGACGGCTAAATCTGCAATGGTGGCATCCTCGGTTTCGCCAGAGCGATGGGACGTGATAGCAGTCCATCCAGCCCGATGGCATACTTCCACGGCTTCGATTGTCTCGGTCAATGATCCAATCTGGTTGAGCTTGACCAAAAGGGAATTGGCTGATTTTTCTTTGATGCCGCGGCGGACACGTTCGGGGTTGGTGACCAGCAAATCATCACCGACGATCTGAAGGCGATCACCAAGCTCTTTGGTCATCAATTGGAATCCTTCCCAATCATTCTCATCCAAACCATCTTCGATGGAGACAATCGGATATCGGTCAACCCAATCTTTCCAGAAAGCGACCATCTCTTCACTGGTTAGTTTCTTCCCTTCGGTGCGCAGGTGATACAGGCCGGTTTCGCTTTCGTAAAACTCAGATGCGGCCGGATCGAGGGCGATTGAGACATCTTCCCCCGCCTTGTAACCGGCTTTCTCGATAGCTTCGAGGATCACTTCCACGGCTTCGGCATTGGTCTTGAGCGCAGGTGCGTACCCCCCCTCGTCGCCCACCAGAGTCGTATAGCCACGATCTTTGAGCACTCCCTTAAGGGTATGATAAATTTCGACACCCCAACGCAGGCACTCAGAGTACGAAGACGCGCCCAAGGGCATGATCATAAATTCCTGCGCATCGGTAGACTGCCAGCTTGTATGTGCGCCGCCGTTGAGAATATTCATCATTGGAACGGGTAAAACGTGAGCATAAACGCCGCCGATATAACGATAGAACGGCAATCCCAAGGTGTTCGCCGCGGCTTTCGCAACCGCTAAGCTGGTTCCTAGAATAGCATTTGCGCCCAGTTTCGATTTGTTGGGTGTGCCGTCAAGTTCCAACAAGGTTAGATCGATTGCTCGTTGTCTCGCCGCTGTTCGACCGATCAATTGCTCTGCAATGGGGCCATTGACATTTGCAACCGCTCCGTTCACGCTTTTGCCGCCGTAACGTGCTTTGTCCCCATCGCGCAACTCCAAAGCTTCGTGAACGCCGGTTGATGCCCCGGAAGGTACAATAGCCCGTCCCAAGCTGCCGTCGACCAGTTTTACTTCAACTTCAACGGTAGGATTACCGCGCGAATCGAGAACTTGCCGACCCGTTACTGCTTCGATTATTGATGCTTGCATGTTTTTACCTCTTTTAAGTGACGCAAAAATTAATATAATTGTAGATGGTTGTAAATTTTAGCTGATGAGGATAGATCGCTTTTGCAAGAGATTGTCACCTGTGTCGCGCAAACCGTCAGTTGAATTCAACCATTACTCAATCGTGAAGTATCTTCTAAAAAAAAACATGGTAAATTGTAGCTCGGATTGGCAATCCGAGTTACGCCCACCGGAATACCGCGATGATACGTCGTGAACATATTTTAGATAATCATCGAACATCAAGTATAATCCAAAGCGGTCTAATTGTGGACGACAAACTTATGGCAAGGAGCAATATTATATGACAAATCCAAATACTCTCACAACCGATCCCCGAGAACAAAAACGCTATTATTTTCAAGAGACTCGCACCCGACGCGTTACTGTGGCTATGCTGAGAACTTTTGCCTGGTTCACAATGAGGTTTGATGCGCGCGGGGTGGAATATCTTCCCGCAGAGGGGCCTGTAGTGATGGTCTGCAACCATGTAACCAATTTTGATGTCTTCGCCATGCAGCTGAGCATCCCGCGCCCATTATTCTACATGGCGAAGGAAGAGTTGCATCGCAACCCAATTACGGATTATATTTTACGGAAAGGGGGAGCGTTTCCTGTTTACCGGGGGTCTAAGGATCAATGGGCCATTCGTCATGCTGAGAAGGTGTTGGAACATGGGCAGGTGTTGGGGCTTTTTCCCGAGAGTACGCGCAGCGGAGGCCGCGGTCTGCGTACGGCTAAAACTGGAGCAGCTCGCTTTGCACAAAAGATTGATTGTCCAATTGTGCCCATGGCTATCGACGGCTCGCAGCGCGTCTTCGAAAACTTCCCCCGCCGAACGCGAATCACAATCAACATTGGCGAGCCTATCCTACCGAGACCAGGCGAAGGCCCTTTGGCGTTGACCGATCGAATGATGTTCGCCATCGCTAATATGCTGCCGGAAGAGTTGCGCGGTGTCTATGCTGAACGACCTCCTGGATTCGACGATTAGGAACCAGTATGTGTCAATGGTTTGAGATAACTTTGCTGAGAATTTGCGCTCTAAACACAACGTCTGAGTAAGTCTTTCATAGATCAACGAGCTTTCAGACCAGAGCGGATGGGTTAAGCGCATTTTGCCCCCCCTCTCCTTTTTAAGAATGCTCATAGAAAATTTTATGGGAAAGTGACAGGTTTGCCACGGTTAGAATACAGTGCTTTCACTTGAACTTATTTAGGAGTACAATGGCATATTTACTTGTGTTAGGGGATGTAAGATTTATGCGTGTACAAGAAGAGCGAAGACGCTGATTGAGAAGCGGAAGCAAGCCTTTTTTTGCTGGAGCGTATCGAAATCAAGGCGGAGCGGCTTACACAAGAGCCGTTCTTGGTTTCGATACGGCGAAATGCACCGCCTACTGCCCACGCCGAGACAGGGCCGCATGCGAAGCGCGCATACGCAAAGCGAGCGAACCAGCGAACCAAACTTGAATTACACTTCCCCAAGTTTTATGTGCGCCTGAGTATAATGGTTTTAGCAATGAACTCCAACATTTTCGACCAAACAGGCTGGCGGCTGGGACGTTGGCTGGTAATAGCTTTCATGATTCTGGCGATTGGCGTACTTACTCCGTCTGACGTCTGGCAATTGACGCACCCGCTGTGGCCGCTTGTCCTGGTATGCCTGCTTATCCCAGAGCTAACCCGGTTGTTTCCCCAAACACGAGCGAGGGCAACGGCGGTCAGCATGATCACCGATGCGGCGATAATCACAATTCTAGTAATGGGTTTAGATCACAGACTGATCCTGCTGTATGCCCCCCTGATTGTTGCCAGCATTTCTTTGACCGCGTGGCACATACAGCTGTTTCTGAGTCTGGCCGCTATTGGGACGAATATTGCGGCCGGCCTCTTGGTCGTTGCATCCCCTCAGCCGCTGGTCAGTATCGTCATTGGCAGCCTGGCTTTTTCTCTAGTTGGAGTATTTTCCGGCGCTCTTGGATACCGTCTGGCAGGCGATATTGTCTTGCGTACTGAATTGAAAAAGAAGGTCGAAGCACGCTCCGACCGGCTTTCGATGTTGTCTCACGAAATTCGCACGCCCCTGACGCTGATTCAGGCCTCGGTCGAACTGATCCTGGATGGCGCTCCCGGCCCGTTGACCAGGCAGCAGCGCACATTCGTGGAAAACGTGGACGAGAACGCCCGGCACATCACGACTCTGGCTGAGAACATGCTGACTCAGAGCAAGCTGGAGTCCGGGCTTTTCAATCCCGTTCTTCAACCTATTGATGTGCGCGATGTTGTCCGGACAGTTGTAGCAAATATGCGCATCTTCACGGTACGTCGGAAACAGAGCATCCAAACATATTATCCTCAGGTTCTGCCTCGGGTGAACGCCGATCCTGTACTCTTGCAGCAGGCCCTGACCAATTTGGCCCAGAATGCTATCCGGCACACTTCGTCCGGAGGCCGGATTATAATATCGGTCGCTAGAAACGATCTTGGGCTGCTGATATCGGTGACAGACGATGGCGCAGGGATGTCCGCTGAACACCGCCAACAGCTCTTCCGCCGGTTTGCGACCAGCGGCGAGGGAACCGGTCTGGGTCTGGTGATTGTGAAGAAGATCATGGAATTGCACGGCGGAAAGGTGTACGTGGATACCTGCCTTGGCCGGGGAACCACTTTCTTTCTGACGCTTCCCCTCATACTTCAAATAATTGAAGACGGAACAGACTATGCCTGAAAAATCAGTTGTACTCGTTGTGGATGATGAACCCCAGATGGTTGGGGTGGTCAGCTATGCGCTTCAGGTTGCAGGGTTCGATGTGCTGGCAGCCTACAATGGAGAACAGGCGCTTCGGTGGATTGAAGATCGCCATATAGACTTGGTAATCCTGGATGTGATGATGCCCGGCTTGGACGGATTCGAGGTATGCCGCCGGATACGGTGTGATCCGGGCATCCCGGTTTTGATGTTGACAGCCAGATCTGATCAGACCGATGTGATAGCCGGATTGGAACTGGGCGCCGACGATTATATGCCCAAACCCTTCAGCACACACGAGCTGGTGTTGCGCGCTCAGGCTATTCTACGGCGCACCGGTCGAAGCCAGACAGAGATTAGCAGCGGCCCGCTCCACATCGATTTACTAAAGCATACGATAACTTTGGATGGCCGCCCGGTGGATTTGACGCCGCTCGAATACCGCCTGCTGGCTTGTCTGGCCAAGAACGCCGGGCGGGTTCTAAGCACGCAGGAACTCATCCGTAAGGTGTGGAAACTGGAAAACTGGCAGGGGGGACGAGAAATGGTCAAGGTTATGATTCACCGGCTGAGGCAGAAGGTGGAACCAGACCAGGAGACGGCTCACTTCATTCAAACCGTTCGAGGGGTGGGCTACCGATTCGACCAGGAAGATGTCTAAAAATAATGGCTCTTTGGGTTTTCGCCTGGTGAGATGCCTCCTTCCAGGCGAAGTTCTAGAGACCCAGAACTGTTACCAAATTGTAACCTCAGCGTAACCCGTAGGAAACCATTGTTATTCTTGCTGATGCTATACTGTTCACACTTTGAGAGCAGTTTAGTAATCGTCATCTAAAAAAGAAGGGGTGGGCGTGGGCACAAAATGCACTTGTGGTGTATTTCGCAGCCCTCCACTTCTCCCCGTCTATTTATGATGACACAGTTAATCCTTGTATAAGGAGAAGGAGAATGATCATGCGACGGAACTACTTTTTTATTGTGATTTTGGTGATTGCCGGGCTGATTATGGCTGCCTGTGGCACAAGCGAAACTGCTACTGTCCCACCTACCGATGTGCCCGAGGAGGCCGCAGCAGAACCCGAGGAGGCTGAAGCAGAAGAGACTGAGACCCCTGAGATTAGCGGTCCGTTGACTATCTTGTGCGGTATGCAAGAGGATTGGTGTCAGGCCGCAGTTCAGGCTTTCGAGGCTGAAACAGGCATCGAGACATCAATGGTGCGGATGTCATCCGGCGAAGCCCTGGCTCGTTTGCAAGCTGAGAAAGGTGCCCCCTCGTTCGATGTGTGGTACGGTGGCCCCAGCCTGGGACCTGGTGCGGCAGTCGAGGACGGTCTTATCGAGGCTTATGTGCCAGAGAACAGCAGCTTCATTCCTGAGGTATTAAAAGACCCCAATGGTGTCTGGACTGGTATTTATGTGGGTGCCTTGGGATTTTGCTCCAATCCAGAGATGCTTGCCGAATTAGGCGCCGAGGCGCCGACCTCCTGGCAAGATTTGCTTGATCCCGTTTATGCAGGCAATATTGCCATAGCCGATCAGCGCACATCAGGAACGGCAGTCACAGCCGGCGGCACCCTGGTTGCAATCGAAGGCAGCGAAGATGACGCTCTCACTTACTTGAGCGACCTCGACGCGAATATTTTCCAATACACGAAGAGCGGATCAGCGCCAGGGCGCATGGCATCCGCTGGAGAAGTGGCAGTAGCCATCATCTTCTCGCATGACTGCGTGAAATTCCAACTCGAGACCGGCGTTGAGCTGACTGTCACATTCCCCGAAGAAGGCACTGGTTACGAAATTGGGCAGGTTTCCCTTATTGCAGATGCCAACAACCCCGAGGCTGCCAAGGTGTTCATCGAGTGGGCGTTGACAGCAGCAGCCCAAGAATTGGCTGCTCCTGTGGGCAGTTTCCAAATCCCCACCAACCCAGATGCCCAGGTTCCAGCCGAGGCAGTCAAACTGGAAGATGTGGTTTTGGCAGAAGGCTTCACCCCCAAGATGGTTGCGGAGATAAGAGGCGGAAACTTCCCCGAGCGATTTGGCGCCGAGGTGCGCGGTGGCGAAGCAGCTCCGGCAGAATAATTCACTATTTACAGTAATACAATCATCCTAATTTTGATGTAAAGACCGGGGCCGAGAGAGACAATCTCCCTCGGCCCTAACTTTGCATAAAGGTATCATCATCTCAATAAATTGGGGAAGAAGGGCTGTAAAGCGCGACGCAGGCGCGTTTCGCAGCCCGCCTCCCTCTTTTTGAGAAGATATAAGGAATCATCTTATGATCATCTCAATCAAGCAGCGGTTAAATGAGTTCAGGCGTATAGCTCAAGACGGCGTCCTGGCAATTGGATTACTGGCTTCATCTATCTTTCTTCTTGTCTTCGTTATTTATCCATTATTTAAAATATTAGCAGCTGGTTTGAAGATCAGCGCTCTGCCACTGTTTGGGCACTTGCTGTCGCTGGGTGAGACTAAACGAGTGATTCTGAACACCTTGGGGGTTAGTCTGGGAGTGGCGAGCCTGGGAACAGGGCTGGGTTTTATGCTGGCCTATGTGCAGGTCAAACTCGATGTGCCTCTCAAGCGGCTCTTTCATCTGGCTGCTATCGTGCCGATTATCTCGCCTCCATTCGCGGTCGCGATGTCGGTAATAACCCTGTTTGGCCGCAGCGGTCTGATCACAAAACGCTTATTAGGACTGCGCTACGATATTTATGGCGCCGATGGGTTAATCTTTGCTCTGACCATTTCTTTTATCCCGTTAGCCTACCTCAGCCTGCTGGGGTTGATACGCGGGCTTGACCCGGCCCTGGATGAAGCTGCGACCAACCTGGGGGCCGGCGGCTGGTACGCTTTTCGCACGGTAACGCTCCCGCTGCTGATTCCCGGATTCGCCAGCTCGTTTCTCCTGCTCTTTGTCGCCGCTATGGCCGATCTGGGCAACCCGCTATTATTGGGGGGCAATCTCACCGTGCTGTCGTCACGTATCTACCTCGCAATCATCGGGGAATACAACCTGGAAGCCGGGGCGGTGCTGTCGGTGATGTTGCTGATCCCCTCGCTGATAATTTTTTCCATTCAGTACTACTGGGTCAGCCGGCGCTCTTACGTCACTGTCACAGGTAAGCCCACTGGTCATCTCAAGATGGTTACCAATCCCTGGGTAAAGTGGACTCTCTTCACTTTAAGCCTGTTATTCACTGCTCTTATTGTTTTACTATATGGCTATATCCTGGTGGGAGCCTTTACCAAAGTGTGGGGCATCAACTTCGCTCCCACGCTAGATCACTTCCGTTTCGTGTTGTTTGGCTATGGCTCGGAGGCGTTTTCAGATACCATTTTGCTTGCAAGTATGGCGACGCCAATTGCTGGCCTGATGGGAATGCTGATTGCATTTCTCGTTGTGCGCCGCAAATTCATTGGGCGGCCTCTCATCGACCTGGCCTCCGTGTTGGGGCTGGCCGTACCGGGAACCGTCGTCGGCATCGGACTGATCCTGGCCTATAATAACCCAACTCTGGGTGGATTAATCCCCAAATTGACAGGCACTGCCTTTATCATCGTGATAGCCTACACTGTCCGCAGCGTGTCTGCTGCTGTCCGGGCTGGCGTGGCAGCCCTGCAGCAAATTGATTCGTCGATGGAAGAGGCCTCAGCCAGCCTGGGAGCCAGCGGAGCAATGACTTTCAGAAAGATCACCATTCCCTTGATACGCCCCGCCTTTCTCTCTGGCTTGATTTCAAGCTTTGCACGCTCAATGACATCTCTATCCCCTATCATCTTTCTGGTAACGCCACAGTGGCGAATAATGACTGCCCAGATACTGAACGAGGCAGAGACGGGACGTTTTGGCAATGCGGCGGCGTACAGCATAGTGTTAATCGTAATCGTGCTAACAGCAATTGGACTAATGAATATTATTATCGGTTCAACCACTGGCGCTGAACGTCTGGTTGAGTCTTAAAGAAAATAGAGGGCACCCCCCCTGACGGGACACGGCGATTTTGCTTCTCAACGGTCTTTAAGACCAAGATACGAACGATCTGCCGTATCCTTTCATCCTTAATAATATACTAGATACGATGATACTGTCTTAAGCAGAGGAAAATATAGAGCTATGGAAAAAGAAATCAATTCAATTGTGTTGAAGTTGCAAAATCTTACCAAGACCTTTGGGGCGCAAGGTGGAGTTCTGGCAGTGGACGATATCGATCTCGAGATTAGAGAGGGGGAGTTTATTACATTATTGGGGCCTTCCGGTTGTGGAAAGACAACGACCCTGCGCTTGATCGCCGGTTTCGAATTCCCAACTTCAGGCCAGGTTATTTTAGATGGAAAGGTGATCAATAATATTTCCCCCAATAAGCGTCCGATGGCGATGGTGTTCCAGAGCTACGCACTGTTCCCACACATGTCTGTTTTCGAGAACATTTCCTATGGTCTGAAAATCAAACGAATGTACAAAGAACTAATTCAAGAAAGAGTTGAGATCGCTACGCAGTTGATGAATCTAGTGGGGGTGGCAAACCGAATGCCGCATCAACTTTCGGGGGGTCAACAGCAGCGAGTATCTCTGGCCAGAGCATTGGTAATGCAGCCGCGAGTATTTCTATTTGACGAACCTTTATCTAACCTGGATGCCAAGCTGCGAGTACACATGCGTACCGAGATCCGCCGGCTTCAGCAGCGATTGGGATTCACCAGCGTTTACGTAACCCACGATCAGGCCGAAGCAATGAGTCTATCGGATCGCGTGGTGGTAATGAACAACGGGAAGATTGAGCAAGTGGGCACACCAGCCGAAATTTATACCAAGCCCGCTTCGGTTTTTGTAGCCGATTTTATTGGGCGGGCGAACTTCATAGAAAGCAAAGTATCGGACGTCTCGGAAACACAACTCACATTCGATCTCTTCGGACGATCACTGGCAATTCCATCAGCCGGGTATTCTTTTGAATCTGGCGCAGACGTGTATCTAGTTATCCGGCCCGAGGCGGTAAAATTCGTCGATGATGGAAAAGGTATAGAGGGCGATGTTAAACAAGCGGAGTACCTGGGATCCCGCGTAGAATATGAAATCGAAATGCAGGGGCGTTTCGTCTCAGTAACCGACTACAATCCACGCCACGATCAACTAAGAATAGAAGGCGACCGGGTATTCCTCCATTTTCCGGCAGATGCATTTCATATACTTCCTCATCTTGATGCTGTCGAGAGCAAAAGTCATACAGAATAACGATACCGGCATCGCCTTAAAAAAGAGAGCAGAAATGGGATGGTTTATATGGCTCAATAATTAAGGTTACACTTTCGTAGCGAAGGTTGGTTTGCTCTACATCCCTTCGGGAAGTGAATTCGGAGCACATACGGAGAATTTGTATCGAAATCAGTGAGTGGGTGGGTCTCAGAAAGCTGCTTTTTAGACCAAATCGCTTGGTTTCGATACATTCTGGAATAAAAAGCGTGTCCCAGAACACTTCCCTTTTGTGGGGACGCATGCGAAGCACGCAAAGCGAGCGAACCGGCGCTTACATTACATTAACTGAAAAACATTGCTTTGCAACAGCTTGTTAAAAGTGGGTCTCTGGGAACTTACGGGGTAGATTTACCAAGTCACAATTTTTCGCATCTAATCGCTTTGCGTGCCTACGGCAACACGAATTTTCGCTAATTTTTTCTTTTTATTCATGCTAATTCGCGAAATTCGATGCCAATACTCTTTCTACCCCGTAAAATCCTAAAGAGCCTTAAAAGTGTAACCTTAATTGTGAACCATCTCCTTTATTTTCCCTACTTCGTGGTCTAGACTTTGGGTATAATCTTACTTGAACTTCAATCCCTAAATGGAAGATTTGTTGTTTCCAAAGAAATAAGGATACCTTTGTGTGTCTTTGGTATTCTTCGTGCCCTTCGCGAAGTATGTCCTTGGGGTATCGTGGAATTTTTTGTACAAGCTTTTCTTGGGCAAGGTGCTAATTGTACTGACCGTAGCTATGACCAGCTTCGATAGCTGCCTTTACGTTTTCCGTTGGGGTTGTTGCGCCTATGTTGCATAGATAGAGCGCGAAGCGGCCGTTCTTGCCCCCCACTTCGATGTAGTGCTTCACTCGCTCGGTAACCTCTTCGGGGCAGGCTTGATCCAAGAAGCTCGCTCCCACACCGAGGACAAGGGGAACATTGTGACCATCTCGATAATTGTGGAAAATCGCCCGGCCGTATCGAAATCGGGTGTCTTGATTTTCTTCAGATCGTCGGGGCCAGTGATCAATGGATTAGAGCGGTCAACATCGGGGACGTGGTTGTCAAAGTAGATCACCTCTTGCCCCAACCCCTCTGCCTCGATATTGTAGACATCGTAATCCACAAAGGCGACGTCAATGCCGTACTGCTCCGTGATTTCCAATATGCCTGGGACGAGTATCTCCGGCGGCGTGTAAAAATCTCTGGCTGAAACCCCCAATTCATTCATGGCGAATTCATGCAACTGGACATAAACCGGCACCCGGTCGGGGATGTCCTTCATGGCGGTGTCTAGTAATTTCTAGCCTTCTTGAAAACCAAAATAATTGTCTTTGAATTCTAGCATTGATTTTGAACATCTTATCGAAAAGGCTTTTAAGGAATTGCCGGGGTGAGGCTCCAGAATACGGGTCAGTAGATGCAGGATATATCTGCCACGCTTTCTAGCGTGTAATCCGGCTGCACAGATGAATGAGCTAGGTCTAGCCGCTGGGTGACACCGGTGAGTACTAGAGCGGTGGACATGCCGGCCTTTGCCCCCATCAGTATATCGGTTTCCAATCGGTCTCCTACCATCAGACAATCTTCCGCCCGAAGCCCCAGCCGTTGGAGAGCTACGTCTACAATTAGGGCGGAAGGCTTCCCGGCCACCAGTTCTACTTTGCGACCACTGCAACCCTCCAGGGCACCAATCACCGCGGCCGCATCGGGGATTTCGCCTCCCTCCACGGGGCAGGTGCGGTCGGCGTTAGTGGCAAAGAAGTGCGACCCCAAGCGGAGGGCCTGGTAGCCGATATTCAGTTTACGGTAGTCGAAAGTGCGGTCGAAGCTGGCAATGACGACATCGATTTCGTCTGGTTTATCGCTTAGAGAGAGGCCGGCCGCGGTCAATTCATCCAGCAGAGGCGTTTCGCCAATAGCAAAGACTTTGGCTGCGGGCATCTCGCCGAGCAGATATCGAATCAGCACCAAGGTTGAGTTGATCACATCATCTGTGGAAGTGGGGATGCCCAGACGGGTCAGTTTCTGAGCGTAAACTTCAAGCGGCTGCAAGGGTTTGTTGGAAAGAAAAACTACACCACGGCCCTGCTCTCTCAAGGCAGCAATTACTTGCGGTGCTCCTGGGATGGCATTTTCTCCCAGATAGACAGTACCATCCAGATCGAAGACATAACCACGATATGTTGACATATTTTATTCGATTGTGTACTTTACAATGCGGATAAATCAAAACGGGTTTTAAAAAAGCGACCCGGAGGCGAATTTTGTCGAAATAGTCTCTAATTTGAGCACAAATGGTGCACTATATAGACAGGAATGTCGAAAACTGTCAATAAATTGCATCACTTGAGCTGTACCACTCCAGTGAGTGGTAGGCAAAAATAGCGGTGATGAAACCGCTATACCAAAATGTTATGAAACGCAAGGATCACCTTGCAGGCCCTGTTGCCAGGGCGGCACTTGAAACAAGAGTAGTTCCTCCAATCGCCAAATTCGGTCAGTTACGTCTGCTGCCATTGCCGGTGTGCGTTGTTGCCACTTTTTGGGCGCCCCATCGCCTTTGGTTGGCTGGGGTTAAGGTAGAGGCAGACGTAAGGATGTGTGAGGCAAACAAAAATTGTAATAAGCTTGGCTGAGCGATAAAGATTTCTGCAGTCCGATCTCAGAAGTGGCCAGTTGGATCACTTTGCGGCTCAAGCCAGCCACATGTTGGCGAATGGTGAGGTTAAGTCTCTCAATGAACGCGGTATTCACGATTTTACCCACGCCACTGCGAGTGATGATTGCTTCAACAGCATCAAGGCTTCCGTAAACAACTTTCTTACTGATGTTGACCACTCGCCCTTTATGTCGTTCCTTAACTAATTGGGCGTATAAGAGGCCGGGCAACACTTTCCATCGCTGTTTAGGAGGACGTCCCCGAGAATAGCGGCGGGGTGTTGGCACCCAATTTCCGAAGTGGGTCAGCAGAGCGGAAGCGTAAGCCGCCCATTGGTAGCTGATAAAGAGAGGTATGCAACCTGGAGCTAAAAGCATGACTATAGTATGAATGAGTAGCTGGGCATATTCTTTGCTGCGATCGCCTACAACCGAGGCTAACCACATTCATTTCTTGATCCTCCAAAATATTGTTGTCTTAGGGGGTGAGTGAATGGGCAGCGCACTTTCAAAGTGCAATGCACCTGTTCTTTGCAATTTGATTTTGAGCAACATCCGCTAATCCGCTTCCAATCCGCTGCCAAACTTGAAATTATCAAATAATTTTCTCTCCTGCCATCGCTCCCCGCCGAAGCGTTACAAAAAGCATGACAGCAAAGAGACCAGCACTTGCAAAATAGAGCACCTTTATTCCAATCAATGGCATCAGGGCATAAGCCAGAGGCGGACCGATTGCGCTTGCAAAATCGCCAAACGTAAACAACATACCCAACCGGCGGCTTTGTTTTTGCCCATTACCCAAATCGCCAGACAATGCAGTGGATAATCCCTGGTTGCTGCCACTGGCTGTGGCTATCAGCGGAATGCCCAACAAAATGCTCAACCGTAATCCCAGGGCCATTAGGCCGAAACCGACTATACCTGGTACCAACCCGCCAGCCGCAGCCCGCCAACGATTACCTATGCGATCCGAAACTCCTCCTATCAGAGGGGCTGAGCCCATCGCAATTAGC
Organism: Chloroflexota bacterium; assembly: GCA_034717875.1. Taxonomy (GTDB): domain Bacteria; phylum Chloroflexota; class Anaerolineae; order Anaerolineales; family UBA11858; genus JAYELX01. The sequence goes on from JAYELX010000512.1 coordinate 24,408, forward strand.
GTAGATAAGCCTAATCCCAAACCCGTCAGCGTAGTTATGCCAATGGAATGCCCGGCAAACTGAACCTGCTCTCCGATTTGATTCTTCATAAAGATGCCGAAAGTGGACATTAAAATACCAGCCATCACCAACCGATTAACACTGAACAATGCAGTGATCGAGAAGAGTTCCGCTTTTTCAGTTTTATTCGAAGCCAACGGTCGCTGTGAGTCAGTCTCGGTATCATCCGGATGATGCTTTGCAGGCCGGGTTTCTGGTAAGAATATCAAGGCAATGACAGCCCCCACGCTCGTCAAGGCTGTGTTGATTAGCATGGTTTGATGGAAGCCGACCCAATCTGTTAGCCATCCCCCCAGCATAGCCCCGCATGATGCCCCCAAGAAAAAAGAAAGCTGGTAAATGCCGACCCACCGCCCCCGGTTTTCATCATCAACAATGTCGAGGACAATGGTATTGCCGCCGACCCAGATTCCGGCCCAGGCCAAGCCCCACAGCAGCCGTCCCAGCAAAAGGGGCCAAAATCCGCGAGTAAGTGCATAGACACCGGTAGACAATGCCCCAATGAACAAAGCAGACACAAACAGAGGGCGGCGAGGCCAGCGGTCGTAGGCTATCCCTGCCGGGCCGTTGAGAATCAGGCGGATGAAGCGATTCGCCGAAAGTAAAATCCCCACACTGGCTACGGATACACCCGCGGCAACAGTGTTCGTTGGTAAAATGGTATAGAGAGAAGAATCGCCGAGCAGCGACAAACAAGTCCCTATTCCAGCTGGAAGTAGGACGCGCCAAGGGGATAATGGTTTCATTTTAACATTCATTCCTCCGCCTCAATCCTTGCTTTGCATGCTTCGCACCTCAAAGGGAGAGCAAGCTGTCCCCTTGCTTTGCATGCTTCGCATCCCTTTGGGAGAGGGCTAGGGTGAGGGCAAGGGGACTGAACTCATTCAAGGGTAAAATTCTTTGCCTCCACTTTCCTGCGCTGCGTTCTGGCTCAGAATGACAAAAATCCCCACAGGACTTCCACCGAGATGTGCTACCAGTATTGGTGGGTAAAGCTGACTTGTCAATTTAATCTGCCTCAAGTACGCACAAGTCATCCTAAGTTAATTTCATTACCAACATCCCTAACACATCGGCAGCTCTATCCGCTTGATCAGCCATATTCGAAGCGTGACGGTAAATTTCTCGGCGGCGGAGCATTATCATTAGAGGTTTGAAGTCTTTAGCTTTTTTGAACAAATCAGCAATGGCAACTCGATAGAGATGATCGACTTCATTCTCCATTTTTTTTGCGCGCCGGGCATGGTCGCCAGCTACACGAGGGTTTGCGCTCAAGCGTTTGATGGCTAATTCCAACTCTTCGACAGCTTCACAAATATGTTTGACCATTTCTGTCAAATGCTCGTCGGCATCAACATCCAACAAGCGCATTCCCTCGGCTGTTGTGTAGGCATAATCGAGTACATCGTCAATGTATAAAGAAAGCATGAATATGTCTTCTCTATCAAAGGGGGTGATAAAAGTATTATGCAGTTCATCAATCAGGATTCGTCGCACCTCATCGGCCTCGAGTTCCTTGACGCGCATCTGCTCGACAGCTTCGCTTTTTACTCTTGGTGCCATCACCCATTCTTCTAGAAGCCTTAAACCAGCAGCCGTTATCTCGCTTTGTTCGATGAGCAAGCTAACGAATTTGTCTTCCGTTTGTCCGCGCTTGAAAACACCAGAAACACCCATATTTTTATATCTCCTATGATATCTTCTCAAAAAACAGGGGAGAAGAGGTTGGTTAGGTTTTCGGGTAGCATCCCCGAAAGTTTGAGATGATACATCTAAACAAAATAAGCGATTGGCAAATAAACTAATGCAGCAATGCCTGCTGTCATTGGAACAGTCAATACCCAGGCAAGTAAAATATCGGTCATCACACCCCAACGCACCTGAGATCTACGTTGGGCTGCACCTACTCCCAAAATTGCGGTACTGACCACGTGGGTGGTGCTAACCGGGCCACCAGTCAATGAGGCAACCATGATGACTGCTGCTGAAGTCAGTTGAGAGGTGAAGCTATGAATGGGACGGATGCGGTAGAATTTTCCTCCCAACGTGTGGATGATGCGCCATCCCCCCAGGGCAGTACCCAACCCGATGGCGGTTGCGCTGGATATAATTACCCACCAGGGCACAGAAAATTCATCTTGAAAACCTAATACAACCAGCCCCATAGTGATGATTCCCATGGTCTTTTGGGCATCATTGGTGCCGTGGCTAAGAGCTAGAGCTATTGCGGTGGGAATCTGAGCAACCTTGAAGAAAGTATTGGCTTTTGGGGTCGCATTTTTTACGGACCACAAAGTAAAACGCATGACCAATGCCCCTATGACAAAACCGATAATGGGAGAAAGAAAGAGCGCTGAACCTACAATCCATATACCCTCGAGCCGAATGGCCTGATAGCCAGATTCAATCAGCACAGCGCCGATGATGCCGCCTATCAGCGCGTGAGATGAGCTGGATGGAATGCCAAAAAACCAGGTGACGAGATTCCACAAACTTGCGCTCACCAGCGCCGCCAGCACCACCGCGACGGTGATAGATGTGGGGATCACAACATCTTTGCCCACGGTTTCAGCTACCGCAACACCAAACAGGAAAGGGCCTATTAAATTCGCTGTAGCAGCAATAAACAAAGCAGCCTTAGGTGTCATCGCTCGCGACGAAATCATCGTTGCGACGACATTAGCGCTATCGTGAAAGCCATTCAGGAAATCAAAAACTAGCGCAAGTGCCACCAAGATGACGATCACAACTACTGAGTTCATAATTACTCCTCTTCGGACAAGATCATACTGATGGCATGTAACCGTTCACTCCCCTCGTTACAATGCTCTGCGTTGGAACGCTTATCGAGACACTCAGCGTCGCCCGATCAGGAAAGCGACACTCCCGCCGAAGGCGTGCACAGCAAGAGTATGCTACGCGAAGCATTGTGGCCAGGGTTACCACGCTGGAGCGTGGTAACGAGATGGGGGCTAAATGATAAAAAACGATGGCATTGTTCGAGTACTTTTCATTCTCGCATCTTGCTCGAACATTGACAATTAAATATTATCATGTTATCTTTTATATAGCAACGGTCTATACCTTTCTACCACTAATCTTGATTATATCAGATTGGCTCAGAAATGCAAATGTCACTTACTAACAATTTTAACGATAAACGTTTAAGAGCGGCTGTGCCACTCTACATCCAAATTGCCGAGAGTTTGTTAGATAGGATTACGTCAGGAGAGTTGGCCCCCGAAGAACGGTTGCAATCCGAACGGGATTTGAGTCAATCGTTGAACGTCAGCCGGATGACATTGCGGGCAGCATTACGCGTGCTTGACAATAAGGGCATGCTCGTTCGTCGGCCTGGGGATGGAACTTATATCGCCAAACCTAAGATCGAACGACAAGCGGCCAAGTTAGTCTCTTTTACAGACGGGATGCGCAGCCGCGGCTATCAGGCCAGCGCACAGTTGATTGTTTTCGAGCGGAAGTTGGCGGAGGTATCGATTGCCAGCAAATTACAAGTACCCGTTTCTGCGCCCGTTTATTACTTTCAGCGGCTGCGCTTAATTAATCAGGAACCGGTGTTGTTGGAGACTTGCACGATACCAATTTACCGTTTTCCCAACTTGGAGGAATACGATCTGGAAAAGCGCTCGATTATTGAAATCATGGAAACCGAGTATGGCATTGCTCCTCACCATTCTGAACAGAGTCTGGAGGCAGTATCCGCAACAGATTATGAGGCTGAGTTGTTGAATATAGAAGCTGGTACGCCTCTGATGCTAGAACGACGGTTGGCATTTGATAAGGACGACTCTCCTTTAGAGCATGGCCATGATTTATATCGGGGTGATCGCTTTCGCTTCATCACAGAAATTGCGCCTCTTCAGCCTTGAGGCCGTCATCTCGTCCACGATTCCTCCGATGGCAAGCTGCGTGGACGATTATATGGACGCAGGGGAGAAAGTTGCTGTTTGATAATTCAAATTGAAAAATATATGTTATGATATGTGTTCAGATATATAGACTAGGAGCATAAGATGCAGCAAATTGTAGGTGTCACCGAATTACAACGCCGTTTTCGTTCATATTTTGACCAAGTAGCCCACGAACACACGCCAATTATCTTAACGCGTGGCTCGCGCCCTGAAGGTGCGCTAATCCCTTACGAAGATTATTTGCGTTTTCAGCAAATGAAAGAAAGTGAAGTCTTGGCGCGTTTCGATCAGGTTTGGGAGCGATTAGATCAACTCAACGCCAATTTCAGCGAAGAAGAAATTGGCGCCGATATCAAAGCCGCGCGTCAGGAATAGCAATGCGTGCTGTTATCGATACTGGGATTTTTGTAAGCGCGCTGATCTGCCCTCAGGGGACAACAGGCGCAGTTTTACGTGTATTGCGAGACGGACGTTTTAACGCAATTTACTCAACTGATACTTTGATAGAAATCATCGACGTGCTGGGGAGGGAAAAATTTCGCACGAAGTATCACATCCAACCCGATGACATCACCGCTTTGGTCAACTTGATCCGTTTACGCGGGGATTTGGTCATTCCCACTCAAAAAGTGACTGCTTGCCGTGACCCTAAAGATGATAAGTTTCTCGAGGCTGCCTTGGCTGGCGAAGCGGAATGCCTGGTTTCTGGGGATTTCGATTTGCTCGATATGGTCGCTTTCGAAGATATTCCCATCTTGCGATCAGTAGAATTTTTAGCGCGGTTCTAACCAATTAAAGCAACTTCAAAATGCTGGTTGACCTCCCAATACCTCCATGCTAAACTGGTAAATTGTCTATGCGCCAAACAATTCTTCTTTTACTATTATTTTTAGCAACTTTTGGGGTTCTTACTCCAGCTCATTCGCAGATCATAGAGCCTCCAACTGTTGAAATAACATCCCCAGTCCCGGGGGGAGCTTTGCAGGGGATAGTTCCCATCGTTGGAAATACCGACGTCGAAGGTGCTCAATCCTGGCAGCTGTATTTTGGTTACGCCGATGATGTCACTGATACATGGTTTCTGATCGCCGATGAAACTGCATCTATCAAAGATGATACTCTGGCAGAATGGGACACAACCAAAATAACCGATTCTATTTACAATCTGCGGCTGATTGTGCATTTAGAAAACGACGAACCATCCGAGTTTTTAGTACAAAATGTGCGTGTCCGCAATTACACTCCCATCGAGACCAGCACTCCTCGCCCTACGACTGCCGATCAAAGCGGCGATACACTTGAATCAACGCAAACCCCAATCCCCCCAACGCTGACGCCTTTGCCCACCAATCCCATCGTGATTTCATCGAATGACTTTTCAAATAGCCTTTCTTATGGAGCCATCATCGCTCTGGTTTTGTTTTTACTGATCGGGTTGTATATTTCTATTAGGAAAACAATTCGGTAGCTTTGTTTTCCTAATCTACACAGGTGGATTTTGTACCACAGCTTGCGTGATTCAGGTGACAGTCACTTTAACAAAACGCGTTGTGTGAGTTTCTTGAGACGCTGAAGGGATGAATTTTAGGATCTAATTTTCTTACGGCAGTGACTGTCACCTTTCGTTCGCTTATAAAAACCATGCTATGCCCTCAAGCCAAACTTTCATCATCGCCCAGGTGACAGTCACTTTAACAAAACGCGTCGTGCATGTTTCCTGAGACGCTGAAGAGACGAATTTCAGCATCTAATTTTCTTACAGAAGTGACTGTCACCTTTCGTTCGCTTACAAAAAACATGCCATGCAATCAAATCAAACATACATTATCGCCGGATTGGGTAACCCTGGCCGGGAATACAAACACAATCGCCACAATATCGGCTTCATGCTCGTAGATAGTTTAGCCGAACGCCTGGGTACAAGATTTTCACGCCTGAAGAACAAAGCCCTGGTGACAAGCGGACGATACGAAGGGCGCAAATTAATTCTGGCGAAACCACAGACCTATATGAACAATTCTGGTCAAGCCGTCGGCTCTTTGGTGCGCTTCTACAAATTACCGCTCACCAACTTGTTGATAGTTTACGATGATGTCGATCTTCCCTTCGAGACTATCCGCTTGCGCCCTGAGGGTGGATCTGCCGGGCAAAAAGGGATGAAATCGATTATCCAACATCTGAGCACCAACGACTTCCCCCGCATGCGCTTGGGCATTGGACGTCCACCCGGGCGCATGCACACGCCCGATTACGTACTCCAAGATTTCTCGGACGCAGATGCAGAATTTTTGCACATCCTCCTTGACCGCGCCACCGACGCCGCGCTGACCTTCGTCACCGAGGGTATCGAAGCGGCAATGACAAAATATAACCGTAACGTTTAAGGCCTGGTTCACACTGGTAAGCGGTCGGATAGCTTACCGCAGTTCGCGAACTTATCTGCTTGCCGCAGGCAGGCATCACGGATGTGCACGTGCGGATGCAGGTCACAACGGAAGCACGCACAGCGAAGCAATCCGCTACCAATCTATCAATCTACCAATCTACCAGCAATTCCCGATATTATGAAGAAGAGGCAAGACTTCGGAAGTCTCGAACGACATATTTCGCTAACAAAAAGGCATCCGAAGACTTCCGAAGTCTGGTTTTAGTCAAAACGGGAATTGTTGCCAATCTACCAATCTCCCTTGCTCAAAAATATTCTCTCCACAATCCAAGAACAGCGCTCATTTCAAGAAATAATCGAGAACCTACAGGACGGCGTAGCCATACCCAACCTGGCCTTGCCGCGCGCTGCTCGGTTGTCCGTACTCACCGCCCTGCATCGAAGCATCCAAACACCCATACTATTGCTCACCGACCGCAGCGATCACGCCCTTGTCTTGAACAACGAATTATCCCTCTGGTCACCCGAAACAACTCGTCTCACCTTTCCCGAACCGGACCCGCCCTTTTACGAAAACACACCCTGGGGAGAAAACACCCGCCGAGATCGTCTAAGCGTACTTACCACACTGGCTGCCCAGCAAATCCCCACAGCAAAACCGCCCAGTAACTCAGCCATCATCATCGCCACCGCTCGCGCCGTGATGACCCGCACCCTGCCCCGGCGCGACTTTATTAAAAATTCCCACACGCTCAAAACGGGACAAATAGCAGCCCCAAATCAGCTAACCCGCAAATGGGTAAAATTGGGATACACAGCCACAACCACCGTTACAACTCCCGGCCAATTCGCCCGACGCGGCGGCATCCTCGACCTCTGGCCCCCGGCTGACCCTCATCCCACCCGCATCGAATTATTCGGCGACGAAATCGACACCCTGCGCCACTTCGACCCATCCACCCAGCGCACCATCCAACACCACTCCCACCTGCTGATCCCCCCCGCCAGAGAATTCATCCCGGGCGCGGAAACCCCCTCGGAAACAAGCGAATTTCACATCCCCGTTATCCACCCCCATGCAGGAAGTATCTTCGACTACTTGCCCCGAAAATCCCTGGTAATTATCGATAACGTCGAAGCATTCCAAGAAACAATTTTCAGCATAGAAAAAAAAGCCATCTCATTAAGGAAAAATTATATTGCTGAGGGAATTCTATCTGAGGATTACCCTATCCCCTACATAACCTACGACCAACTCGAAGATATTCTCCCCCGAGAGAGGCTTCTGTTCATGGGGCCATCAGCTTCATCCGAGGGACTGCGCCATCCCCTGGCAGCTAAATTCAGCCCGAACCCACGCTTTGGAGGCCGGCTGAAATCCCTCATGGAGCATTTGACCCAAAGCCCCAAAGTCATTGTCGTTTCTCGGCAGGCTGACCGTCTACAAAATGTGTGGAACCAACGCTACCGGGGCGCAAAACAAAACCCCACCTTCATCAAAGGCTCGCTCACCGATGGCTGGGCACTGACCCTGGACGACGGCGCGACCCTGCAATTATTTACCGATGGAGAAATCTTCGGATGGCAGCGCCCGCAACCGCGCCGCCGTCACCGCCCCAAAGCAGAAACTCCAGAAGCAGCCTATGCCGACCTTCAATCTGGAGATTGGGTTGTGCACATTGACCACGGCATCGGCAAATTCATCGGCCTGATGCAGAGAGCAATCGAAGGCGCAAAGACTGAATACTTGTGCATCGAATATGACAAAGGTGACCGTCTTTTTGTACCTGTGGGGCAAGCCGACCGTTTGAGTCCCTACATTGGGGCGAGCGGACGCGCTCCAACCGCAGATAGTCTCGGCAGCGCGCGTTGGACAACGGTCAAAAGCCGCGTCAAAAAAGCCGTGGAAGACATAGCCGAAGACCTGCTGGCACTCTACGCTAAACGGAGAGTTGTCAGCGGGTATGCCTTTAGCCCCGACACGCACTGGCAGCAAGAACTCGAAGCCAGTTTCCCCTATTTCGAAACAGAAGACCAACTGCGCGCATTGGCCGAGGTCAAACAAGATATGGAAGCCCCGCGTCCTATGGATCGACTAATTTGTGGAGATGTTGGTTTTGGCAAGACTGAGATTGCTTTGCGCGCAGCTTTCAAAGCCGTGATGGATGGCAAACAAGTTGCCATATTGGTTCCCACCACCGTGCTGGCGCAGCAGCATTATTATACCTTCCGGGAACGGCTGACCGCTTTCCCCGTCGAGGTCGAAATGCTCTCCCGATTCCGGACGCGGAAACAACAAGAAAATATTATCTTCCGTGCAGCGCAAGGGGCTGTCGATATACTCATCGGCACCCACCGCTTGCTCTCCGGTGACGTGGAATTCAATGACCTGGGTTTGTTGATTATCGACGAAGAGCAGCGATTTGGCGTTACTCACAAAGAAAAACTAAAGCACATCCGCACCGAGATGGACGTGCTCACGCTCACAGCTACGCCCATCCCGCGCACTTTATACATGGCCCTGACCGGCCTGCGCGATATTTCCACCCTGGATATTCCTCCCGATGAACGCTTGCCCATCATCACCCACGTTGGCACTTACTCGAAGAAATTGATCCGCCGGGCAATTTTGCGCGAGCTGGAACGCGGCGGTCAAGTCTTTTTTGTGCATAACCGCGTAAAAACCATTCGCGCCATGAAAAGCCACCTGTCGCGGCTGGTGCCTGAGGCGCGCATAGGCATTGCTCATGGACAAATGCCCGAAGCTCAACTGGCGCAGCGCATGCGCGAGTTCACCAGTACCAAAATCGACGTATTACTTTCCACATCGATCATCGAGTCCGGATTGGACATTCCCAACGCCAATACGTTGATTGTGGATCGAGCAGACACGTTTGGATTAGCGCAGCTCTATCAATTGCGTGGTCGCGTGGGGCGCGGCGCACAGCGAGCCTATGCCTACTTCTTCAAACATAAGCGCAAAATCCCCACCCCGGTGGCCCGCCAACGCCTCGAAACACTCGCAGAGAATGTGCAGCTTGGAGCCGGTTTCACCATCGCCATGCGTGATCTGGAAATCCGCGGCGCTGGCGATATTTTGGGGAAACGTCAACACGGGCAGATTGCATCGGTGGGTTTTCATCTATATACGCGCTTGCTCGCTGAGGCAGTCAAGCATAAGCGCGATGCCCATGGAATGCCGTTAGACAAAGATGCGCTTGCGCTCAAGGTCCATCGACGCCTTGTTACAGTGGATTTACCCCTGCATACGACTATTCCCTCCCACTACGTACCCGAACGCGAAATGCGTTTGAAATTGTACCGACGTCTTGCAGATATTCAATCCCTGGGTGAGATAAATGTGTTGAGGGAAGAATTCCAAGATCGCTTTGGTGAGCTGCCTGCCCCCGTCGAAAATCTACTTTTGCAATTGAGGATCAAACTCCTGGCCAGGGCAGCAGGGCTAAAGAGCGTCAGCCATGAGCGCAACCAAATCGCATTAAAATACCCTGAGGGAGCAGCGCCGCCGCGATCACTACACGCCCAGAACGTTAGCGTGGGAAAATCCACCATCTGGATTCAACCCAATCCAATCGAAACCCAACTTAATATTTTGATGGATATTCTGAATCAATTGGTGGCTATTTCTGAAATGCGTTAAAAACTTTCAAAAAGCTTGCCTGGTGACATCGCTTCGCGTAGCACACCTGTAGGTGCCCGCGGTGTCACCGTGGGGGTGACGCTCCGCGTTGTCCAGGAGAAAAACCCACAAAAAGCATCTCTCTGTGCCTTTGCGCCTCTGGGTTAAATTAACCAGAATTGCCTGGTGACATCGCTTCGCGTAGCACACCTGTAGGTGCCCGCGGTGTCACCGTTGGGGTGACGCTCCGCGTTGTTCAGGTGAAACGCAGTACTCCTTCGAGTATGCTACGCGAAGCGTCATTGCTAGACGTTCCAACGCGGAGCGTAGGAACGAGAGAAAGCTCCGCGTAGGAACGAGAGAAAACCCACAAAAAGTATTTCTCTGCGTCTCTGCGCCTTTGCGTTAAAAACTCTCTGCGTCTCTGCGACTCTGCGTTAAAAATTCTCGAAAAAACATTTCTCTGCGTCTCTGCGCCTCTGCGTTAAAATAACGCGATATAATCCTGCCCATGTCAATAATATCGAAAATATCTCAATCATCATTTGTGCGTAAAATTCCCTGGCAAAAAATTAGTTATTTGATCGCAATCAGCTTGTTGATCGCCTGGCTTCGAGAAACCCCAGCGGGATTATTGGGCAAAGCCGACGCAATTGGATACGCGGTCTGTCATCGCATTGATCTGCGCTCTTTTCATCTTGGGGAGCGTCAAATGCCTCTATGTGTGCGCTGCACCGGGCAATATCTTGGTGCTATGCTGGGGCTGGGTTATCAATTAATGCTCGGCCGGCGCCGCTGTGGCCGCCCCCCGTGGGGCGTAATCGCGGTGTTAGCTACCTTTGTGCTGGCCTATGCTGTTGATGGTTTGAATTCATACCTGCACTTGCTGCCCGGCATGTCCCGTTTTTATATTTACGAACCGAACAACACGCTGCGTTTGTTGACTGGGACCGGTTTAGGCTTGGGCCTTAGTGTGGTTCTCCTGCCAGCCTTTCATCAAACCGTCTGGAAGCGCTGGGATCGTCGACCAGCTCTGGACGGATTCAAAGCCCTGGGTGGGGCTGTGGCCCTGGGATTTTTACTCGACTTATTGATTTTGACTGAAAACCCACTAATTCTCTACCCTATAGCCATAATCACCACGGGGGGCGTGCTGGTATTGCTAAGCATGGTTTACGCTATGGTTTGGGTGATGCTCTTCAGAATGGAGAATAAATTCGAACGCTTTTCTGAATTGATCTTCCCGCTCGTGGCAGGATTCACGGTAGCATTGCTTCAAATTGCTGCTCTTGATTATCTGCGTTATCTCTTCACCGGCACCTGGGCTGGATTCCATTTTGGGTGACGGGTTGGGTCTTCCTCAGTCGTGCAGACGGGATATAAATATTGTGATTATTTAGGCCTCTTACCCTTACCCTCTCCCTCTCCCTCACCCTAACCCTCTCCCAAAGGGAGAGGGGACTCTCCCTCAC